>NZ_JCBANG010000042.1:0-54264 GCF_059760905.1 Achromobacter sp. 1011811831 | reverse complement strand
TGGGGACGGCCAGCTCGCGATTGGAAGCAGGCCATGAACCAATTCGCTATCCTCTATCAGGAACGGTTTATCAGGCCTTCCGTGTAGTTCCTAAGCCCGCCTTGAACACAGAATTTCTGACACTCCCGCAAAACCATCATTTCAATTGCGCAACCGTCAGATAAGAATCTATTTCTCATCCCTACCAATCATAATTCCCTTTGGTTTTGATATATCACAAAACTCCTCCGCCGAGTATTTCATGACAAGCGCCAGCAATCCACTAGCAATCATTGGAACTCCAATTCTGAAGTCACCAAGCGCACTTACGATTGCAGCCGAGAAATAACCTTCATTGAAAACTTTAGGAATCCTGTTTGACCAGAGCTTATAAATTGGGCTAGATGGTTTGCATAGAGATTTCCAAGCGACTCGCTTTAATATAGAGAACGCCGTTCGACCGATATTCTTTGGGCTTTCCGCCACCTCCGGTGGAGGCAGCAATTTTCTATCGGGAGCAGGCAACTGATTTATAGAATAATTTCTAACACCAACAAGAAGTTTCACGCCACCCTCAGGAACACTACTTCCTATTAATTTAAAAATATCATCATCACTACTTCTCTGTATCAAAAATATCGCTTTATTTTCAATTTCCTTAGCATCCAACGACGCCTCACCGGTGCCAATCAATTCCGCAAGAATACACTCCTCTTCAATTCTCTCCACTAAACGCCGCTGAAATTGATGCCTAGTCCGGTCCGATGTTATGTTATTTATTCTATTTATAACTTCTGAAATAATCTTCTTTGCCTCACCGACATCCTTTCTCCGCAAGCAACAAACAGCCAACAACGACGACGCCTCCAAATAGAGCCGAGTTGTCGGCCCTGCGAGCTTCCGTATACCTATAAATCCTCTTTCCGAGTAAGAAATCCGATTTGCATCTAGGCATGCTTCAAATGCCCATAGCTTAGCTCTCAGCAAACGGGTATGCCCCCTGTCTTTATCGAAGATCACCTGGATCTTTGATGCGACCTCAATCGCCATATCTGGCTCCGCCTGCCGAACCGCCTTACGCAGTTCTTCTTCAAGTGGCCTTAGCGTCTTGAGCTGAGCATCCGTGAGTTTAGTGTTAGACATTGATACTCGGTTGAGAACAAAGGAATTAAATCTATTATTCCTCCAACTCACCAGAAAGCATCAAACTTTCAACGGAGCTGGAGACCTTTACAGGCAATCTATTTTTATATATATCTCAAATTTCTTACGAGCGTAGCAGAAAGTAGGGGCTCTTCATCACAAATGTCGACGCCGCCCCCCTCCAACCTCACCGGCCGGCGCCCCGTCACAATGGCAACGCCAAACAAAATAGCGGCGTCCGATTGCCATCGCCCCCGTGCCGAATTTAGTCCGGCCGAGCCTTGCTTATACCCCCCACCAACCCTCAAACTCCTCCCGCGCAATCTCACACTCCGCCAGCTCCGGATCCCACAAATCCTCCGGCGGATTGAAAAGCCAATCCTCCGGCCCGCTACGTTCCGCCTCGCCACCCGCCGACACAACAACCTGCCGCGTGCGATACCCCTGCTCGTCGTACTCGAAGAAATAGATCTCCTGTTCCTCGGGATAATCCTTCCTGATATAGACGCTGCCGCGCCCCACCAGCGCCCCGAATTTCGGGCTGGCCCGCTGAACTCGGCGCTGTTCCTCCAGATCATCTAGCCCCGCAGGCGCAGGATCGCCGATGCGAAGCGACGGAATGTCCGCGAATCTCTCCGCCTCGCCGTCGGCCGGCTCAACGATCATGACTTCGGCATAAGTCTGGATGATCGCCTCTGCCGAGGGGGCCTCGATCCACCACCACAGGGAGCCCATGCCGTAGTCGTGGGCCACAAGGAATCGCTTCATTCTGCAGACTCATCCGGATAGGTGATCAGGTCGGCCGCGTCGGACACCCAGGCATCCTTGTCCTGCCGATAGGCAAACAGCCGCTGGCGCATCTCCGGGGGCCATCCGCAACGGGCCGACATTTCGCACAACATGCCCAGGCCGATGCGCCGCATGCCGGCGTTGCGCTCGGCGCCAAGCGATGCTTCAACCTGGGCCAGCGCTTCCAGGCGCGCGCCGGTCACCGTCTCGGAAAGCGCATCCAGGACGTCTCCAACAACGCCGGGGTGCATCAATTCCGCCGCATCGAACTGCCGCGCGATCGCCAGCGCGGCCTCCGGATTCAATACCGAAAACGCCAGCCGGAGCGCCAGCCCCGGATGCCAGCGCCTGGCCAGCAAGGCCTCGACCAGCAGGCTCGCCGACGCGCCCAGTTCCAGCAGGCCAGATCGCGTCTGCCTCCGGTACGAGTTCACGATGGCGGCCAATGACTGTGCCCGCGTCGTGGCCGCGAAACTGCTTGCCAGTTCACGCGGCTGGTTTCTCGCATGGATGCCCAGCAGCGCGCTGGCCGCGAGTTCAACTCGCGAGACATCGACGTCATCGAGCTGCGCGGCCAGTGCTTGATAGAGCGAAGGCTCGCCTTCACCCGGCGGCATCGCGATCAGTCTTTCCAGGGTTTCCTTGCGGACTTGCGCATCGGCGTGTCCAAGCAGCAATGCCAGATGCCTGCTCAAGGCGCGCTGGCCGTCCGGGGAGAGTCCCGTCGGCGGAATGCGGATGGTCGCGCGCGCGAGTGCCGGCTGCTCGCTGCGCGCGGCGGCATGCAATCGCTGCCAGACGTCGGGGTGTTCGAGGAAGTTCCAGTACGCCCGCATCAAGGCAATCGCCACGTCCGGATGCAGCTTGCCGTCGCCTTCGATGCGGGCCAGGAAGGCAAAGGCGTCGTCCGTCCTCAGATCGCCGGCGAGCCGGATGATCTCCTTGGCCACGGTGACCTTGCCTCGCGGCACGCGGGCGAGCAGGTCCAGCACCTGCGACGGGCGCAGGTTCATCAGGGATCGCCGCAAGGCATAGATGGCGACGCGGGCCCGGTTGTCATCCAGCGCCTGCATCAGCTCGGCCACGCCGCGCCCGGAGTCGGCGCGCCCGAGCGCCTCCAGCGTCTTGTCGCGCAGTCCCTGGTCGGGCGCGTCCAGGCGCGCAAGATGAACCAGCGGCGCCAGGTCGATGGACGGCATGGCCGCGTAGCGCTCGACCGAACCGTAGAGTTCCCAGGCATTGCGCTGGGTGCTGGTAAGGATCTTGACCAGTTCGTCGGCATAGCATTGCTGCTGCGCGGCCGTCCAGCGCGAGAAGCCGCTGTCGAAGGCGGGCAGGAACGCCGCCTTGCCGCTGGGAAAGCGCCCCTTGTAGACCCGCGCGCTCAGGAATGGCGTCAGCAGGTCCTGCCTGTGCAGATGCATATGCCAGGACACCGCTGAAACCTGGATCCAGCTGGGATCGTCCTGCACCAGGCGGGGAATCAATTCGGCGGCCCGCTTGCGCAGTCCGAGCCGCGTCAGCGCCTCCAGTCCCGAACGAGCCACGTTGCCGCGCTTGTCCTGGGTCAGGTCGGCGAGCAGCTCGATGAACCGGTCCACGGCCTTCGCCCGGCAGCCGAAGCCGAAGATCAGTTGCAGCGCGACCGGGGCGCGTTCCCGCCGGATCCACGTGTCGAGCAGGCTCATCAAGTGCGGGGCGATTCCGATCAGCTCGCCATCGCTCATGCGGGATTCCCAATGCCCGTAGCGCAGATTGCCCATGCTGCCCATGCGTTCCACCAGACGGGGCAGCGTCTCGGCCACGAAGGCCGCGTGCGCGGCGATGATGGCCATCAGCCACTGCGTGGCGGCCGCCATGGTCTGGTGCGAGCAGTCCCGCGCGCGCAGCGCGGCATCAATCAGCGCCGTGAAACCGGGCAGATGCGCGGCTTCCCAACGCGACGGCGGCAGCGCCGCCAGGGCCGTCAACATGGCCAGCCGCACGGGGTCCTGCTCGTTCTCACGCGCACGGCAGAAATCCAGGATGGCGGGCAGGCTCGAGGCCTCGTACCGCCCCGCCCCGACCACCGCGGCCACGGCCTGCGCGCGCAGCTCGCCATCGGGTTGCGACAGGAAGGGCTGGGCCAGGGCCAGCGCTTCCTGGAACGGCAGGCAGGACAGGTAAGGCAACCGCGCCATCGGCTCGGCGGCCAGCAGCCGCAGCGAAAACGCGTGGCGCGCTTCGGTCTGCCTGGCCGCGCTGGACAGGGCTTGCACGAAGGCGAGCGGGAGCGCCCCGCTGTGCTCGCGCCAGGCTTCGCCGCCCTGGCGGTAGAGGGCGTCACGTTGGCCGGCATTCAGGTGTGGGAAGACTTCATGCAGGTTGGGCAGCGCGTCGGCCGCCAACAATTCGCAAAGCGTGGACGCGTCCAGGCGCTTCAGGGTCTGCACCGTGAGCGCAATGCGCTGCCTGCCGCCCAAGCCCGCGATGATCGCGGCGATTTCCTTCGGGAACAGCGACCCGTAGCGCGCCAGCGGCAAGTCATGGACCGGCATCCGGGTGAACGCCACGCGCAGCAGGCTCAAGCCGGCATCCGGGTCGCTGCGCAACATGCGATAGAGCGAGGCCCGGACGGCCAGGCGCAGGACGTAGGACGGATTGCCGGACTGCTCCAGGGCATGGGTCAGCCTGTCGCGCACGAATCCGGGCAAGCGTTGAGCCAGCGTCGCCCACTGCGGCGCGTCAAGCGCGGCCATCTGCTCGGCGTCCAGATGCCGCTCGATGAAGGCATCGGTCGTCCAGGAAAGCAGATGACGGCGCGCGCTCCCTTCGAGTGTCGGGTAGACGGCGTCGTTCACCTGCCCGCGTCCGGACTGCCAAAGCCGGCAAGCCAGATCCACGCGGCATGGCTTCGTCAGATCCGGCATCAACCGGATCAATATCTCATCGGGCAAGGCCCGTGCGGCCAATCGGGCGGCGCGCGATGCCAGCATGGGCGAGGGATCGGCGAGCATCGTGACAATCAGATCCTCCGCGCAGGAACCGCTGGCCGACATCAGGGCCAACAGCCGCTCGTAATGGATATCCGATTGCGCCAGGGATTTCAGGTCTTCGGCAAGATGGGCATCCATGAGGGAGGCACGACCGAGTTCGACCATGCGCCGGTAGCGTTGATCATGGCTCAGGGACGCAACGTCCGCGAGGATGCGCTGCACGGACGGGCGGTGTTTTTTCAATGAGGGCGTCATGGTCGATGATGGGCGGGGATGCGAAGGATGGGCTAGGCGCGGGTCAGGCGGCGCGGCCGGCGTGTTGCAACGAGGATAGCAAATCGATTCGATCAAGCGGCTGGCCTGAATTGGCGGCATGCGCCTGCTGCATGTTCGGCGTATTCAAGACGGTGGCCGTTGGGCGCGGAACACCAGGAAGCCAGAGCCGGCACGGCAATCCCTCACAAATGCCGATGGCTGCAAGCCATCTCCAACCCGGCAAGTTTCCCGATCATCCTCGCCAGCCCCTGCGCGCTCGCCTCATCCACCCCCTCCAGCCTCACCATCCGAAACCCCATCGCCAGGCTGAAATGCCAATCCAGCTCCAGGATCCGATACGCCTTCCCATCGTCCGCGCAATGCCACTGCACGCCCGGATCCTCATAAGCCGCCCCGATGAAATCAATATGCGAACCAAACGGCGGCAAGGACTCCAGCGGTGCCTCCGACCCTGGCAAACTCGGCTCGCATAGGTTCTCTCCCACCGCCACCCTGGGCGACGGCCCGTCATAGGCCAGCAGCATCAGCGGAATGCTCTGGAGATCCGCGTCATGATCGGCGCGCACGTCGGCGCTCAGATATTCCCTGGCCGCCGGTCCCAGGCAGTATTGCGGGCTATGCCAATCGCTGCCCTCGTCGTCGGCATACAGATCGCCCAGCGTGATGCCATGGCTGGCCAGCAGCGCCACGCTTTCTTCCATGGTGTCGTTATGGCGGATGGGAATGTCCGGGGGCAGATAACCGGCGCGCGCATACAGGGCGATCACATCGCCGGGCGTGCGCATGTGTTCATCGTATTGGTATGAGCCTTCGTGCAGGCTGGCCAGGCCGAAGCTCAGGTTGATCAGGGCGCGTCGGGGAATGTTCTGGCCGCGCGGTTCAAGCACGTAGCCGCCGTCCAGCAATCTGGCTTCCAGCGCGCGCCAGTCGGGCGGCGGCAGGTGCATGTCGCGCGGAAACAGGAATTGGTGGTGTTCGGACATGGGCGGGACTCCTGCTAGAGCGTGAATCAAGGCAGGAATACACCGCCGGGTGCGCGTTGAATTCCCGACGTGATGATCGCGGGAAACGCCATGCGAGGCAAATCAGACAGCCGGCCAGCATCGACCAGGCCGCTTAAGGCTTATTGTCCGAGGTCTGGATCTGGCCGGTTCGCACTGGCCAGCACGCGATCAAGAATGCCGTCGGTCATTGTGCTCAATTCGTTAAGCATCGTGGCCAGCACGGCAAAATAGACGTCCCTGTCCTGTCCGTTCGCCTCGGGACTGTAGGTTTCCATCATCAGACCCGTCATGATCGACGTTGCTGGCGAGAGGCTGCCATCGACAAACGGGCCGATCAAAGCGCGAACGATGCTTGACAGCGCTCCGGGCCGGTTGGCGTCCGTGGCGGCCAATTCTCCTGTTCTCAAGCTGTTTTCCGCCATGCTGCCCGCCAATGTCGCGAAGAGCGCCACGGCGCCTGACGTGATTGGGCGCACGATCGAGTCACGAGGAAGCTGGAACACCGGAGATTCCATTAATGCGCTTGCCAGCATTCCCAGCATGAAACGCACGCCATGTTCTGAAGCCAGCGCATCCCGCGCCTGCACCGGCCCGATGGTATTGCTGAATGTGGCGCCGAAATGACTAAGGGCGCTGGTGATTGCCCGATTCAGAATCGCCGTCAATGCGCTGTTCGCGATCGTTACCGGACTGGCTTGCCGGCCGACAAAATATGCCGCCATGCCTGCAATGCCGCCCAGGGCGTTGGCGACGCGCCCCCTGGCCTGTTGATCCTGGATGACGCCGCCAAGCAAATGATCCGCCGTATCGGAAACCTGGCGTCCCAGGCGAAAGGCCATCGTCAATGCCAGCGCCTCGCCGGTGGCATGGTTTCCCAGCACAGGCACCGACCGGACCACAAAGGGAACCGCGATTCGCGCCGCGATCGACATCAAGCCGCCCACTACGCCCCTGGCCATACCGTGACGCATCGCCAGCTCCCCGGTGACGGCCTGGTTCACTACGGGCTCGACGTGGTGCATATCCAGCACCACGTGGCCGACGTCCTGATTTGGCGGTGGTCGGGCATCGCCGTTTCCGTTGACGGCTTGATTGATGCCACCGTTTCCATTGCCCGCCTGATTCGGGCCGTCGTTCCGATTGCTCGACGTATTGGGGGTGAAGCGATTGCGAATCCCGTTATTGCCGTCCATTGCCAGCCCCCCGAATTGCCGTCGTCAGGCAATCCTCTCCCTGCCGCCAGGCAATCGCCTGGCCGGCGAGGGTATCAAGATAGGTGGCAAGCTTTTTCCCCGACAGATCCGCCAGGGGCAGCGCGCTCATCAGCAGCACCCGACCACTGCCCGAGGCGCCGAAAACCATATGGATCTGTTCGCCCAACCGGGAAAACTCGTGAGCCATGACGTTGAAGCGCAGCAGCTCCGCGCAACCGCCGCCGCTCTGAGCGTCAGGCGACAGGCCAAAATCGCAGTTGACCTGCATGCATTCCGAAAACACGCCCAGCCCGCAGCTCAGCATGAAGTCGACATCGCCTATGCGCAGGCTGCCCGTTTCAAGAATGTCGGAAGCGTCCAGGCCGACGAACCGGCAAAGGTCTGCGAGCAAGGGACGAAAGCGCACGTCGGACATGATCTGGATCGCCGGTAGACACGATATGACTGTGTGGCAATCCGACGGCCAGGCGTTCCCGACCGTACGCGCGCGCCTGGCGTGCCTAGCGCGGCTGGCGCTGGCACGGAAGGACAAGTGATCTCAAGCGACGACAGGCAAGGCGCGCCGTCCGATGACGCGCCCCGCATCATGTCTCCTGACTAATTCGCCTTTTCGTCCTCGCCCTTATACCCGCTGATATACGCGCGCCCCGAGCAGCGCACCGTGGCCACGCAGGTCAGGCCGTTGCTCTTGGCGTTGCAGGTTGCGCGCGCCTCATTGCGGGCAGCGACGGGGTCGGTATTGAGTGCGGTGAAACCGGTGCCGCGGCCTTCGCTGCCCTTGCCCCAGGACATGCCGACGCAGGTGTCGGTATAGGTGAGCACGGTGCGGCAGCCCTTGCAGTCTTCCCACTTGAGCAGGGCATCGACGGCTTGTTTCTCGGTGGGGTAGCCGTCGGCGTAGGTCAGGGCGCCGGATTCCATTTCGGCGACCGAGCCCCAGTAGCCGCGCGAGTCCAGTTTGGCGGACAGCGCTTCAAGCTGGGCGGGCGTGGCGGTGTTGGGGGCCTTCAGGTCGGCTTCGCTATAGCCGGGGCCGGCGCACAGCGGCATGGCGGCCAGTTTGCACTTGCCGTCGGCGCTGTCGTTGGTGCAGGTGCGGATGGCTTTCTTCGCGGCGATTTCGGCCGAGACGCTATTGCCCCAGAACAGATCGTTGCGCGAGTTGCGCGCCAGCGCGACGCAGCTGTCGGAGAAGGCGGTGACGCTCTTGCAGCCCTTGGCGCCGGCCTTGTTGCATTTGGCCAGCGCGCCTTGCTTGGCTACGCCGGCCGAGGTTTCCGGCATGACCCAATACAGCTTGGCCTGGGCTTCGTCGGTGGCGACGGCGCCATACAACGCTTCGGCGTGGGCGGCGGGCGCGGCCAGCATGGACAGGGCAAGCGCGCCGGCGGTGGCGAAGGCGGCGCCGGTGGCGCGGAACAGGGCAAGCAGACGCGCGGGCATCATCGTTTTGCGGTATCCAGTAAGTAAGGTGCGGCGTGCTGGAAACAAGGCATTTACGCGAGCGCGCGATGGAATATGCGCGAGCGACGAAACGCGCGAATGTTATCACGCAGGTGTTTGACTCCCGCGCGCGGCGCGCGCTCGTTTGGAAACAGAACTTAACGAGTTTCACGGGTTTTGCCATGCAATATGGCGCGGTCTTTCCGTTAACATGACGCACCTTCGGCGCGGGGTTTTCCCGCGCCAGATGATCGCATTGGTAATAGACCGGTGGCAGTACGCCAGCGGCAGCACGCCAGATATAGAGGGAGCACGTAGCACATTATGAAGACATCGCGACTTCGTTCGGTATGGCGGTCGGCGCAGGCCCTGCCGGTGTTGCTGGCGGCGGCCGCCCTGGCGGGTTGCGCGCCGATGCCGACGGGCGGCAGTTCGACGCTGCCCTCGCTCTCGAACATGTTCTCGCAGGGGCTGTCGCTGTCGCCCAGCGTGAACGTGGCCAAGAACATGAAGGGCCGTCCGGTGGCCGACGCGATCACCGCGCTGGGCGAGCCGTCGACCAAGCGCGCGGTGGGCAACACGATGGAGCTGGTCTGGTCCGATTACCAGACCGCCCCGTATACCGAATGGGTGTCCACCGGCTCGTCGCAGCAAGTGGTGGGCATGATTCCGGCCACGGCGACCAGCGCGGCCACGCCGGTATTCCAGCAGACCAATAGCGGGTATTACGGCAATCGCACCAAGGTGTATGAATGCAAGGTGGTGATGCGGATGCAGGACAGCATCATCATCGACAGCCAGGTGGACGGCAATGTCTGCCCCGAGTTCATCAATGCCTTGCGCAAATGGGCCGGCGAGCGCGAGGCCAGCAATTATCGCAAGTAGCCGCGCAGGATAATCAGGCGGGGATGCCGGATTATCCCCGGCCTCCCTCCGCGCCCGCCTCGTTCCATGACCGATCACTTTCCATCACGCGACACGCCGCTCACGGATCCGCTTGCGGCCGCCTTTCCGGCGGAGATCCGCGAGGACGTGAGCCGCGTGAGCGCGCTGATCCGGCCGGACGCCGACTATCACCGGGGCGTGCCCGTCCGGGTGCGGGGACAGGCGCTCACCCTGCCCTACCGCATCGAACACGGCTTTGACGAAGCGCTGTTTCCACAACTGAACGCGACCCAGGCCTTGATCTATGCCTGCGTGCTGTCGCGGCACCTGGACGGCAAGCTGCGGCAGCGCCAGATCGCGCGGCTGGCCCAGGCTGAGCAGGCGTGGCCCCTGCCCTTCGTGCTGCAGCTTTGCGGCGAATACGTGATGCAGATCCTGGAGACGGTCGAGGCCCATCTGCCGGCGATGGACGCACGAGGCTGCGGTGGGTTCCTGCGCGACAACGCGGCGTTTCTGGACCTGGCCGAGCAGCGCATGATCAGTTACTGGGATTGCTACTACCGGCGGCGTTACCCGGACAGAAGCGATTATGTGGGCTTTCGGGTCTTTGAACGGTTGCGGGCGTGGCAGGCCGCTGAAGACTGAGCGCGGCCTGCGTCCCGCCTCAGAAGCGCCGGTAGACGAAAGCCTCTCCCCCTATCCCCTGTCTCGCCCCGAACTGGCCTTGCGCGCTCAGGCGCAGCGACCATGACGGCGACGGCTCCCAGCGCGCGCCCGCTTCCAGCACCGTCGCGCCGCCATTGGTGTCGGCGCCCTGCAAGGCCTTGCCGTCGAGCCGCGCGCGCACCTCGGTCCTGGCGTCCTGCTCCCAGGCGGCGCCCGCGTAGAGGCGCGTCTGGTCGCCGACCGCGTAGACGTACTGCGCGCCCAGGCGCGTGCGCAGCGCTTGCGTGGCGTCGTAGCTGAGCTGGTCGCCCGCGTCGTTGCGCACGGAATCGCCGCCCAGCCGTTGCCACTGCGCGCGGGCATAGGCGTCGAGCTGGCCGCGCTCGCTCAACGGCACCACATGGCCCAGCATGGCGTGGGCGCCCCAATAGTTCGAACGGCTCCGGTAGTTGGTGCTGCCATCGATATCGTCGGTATAGCTGCCGCGCATGCGTCCGCCGCGCAACGAGGCCTCGGCATACGCGCCGCCCAGGAACCAGTAGCGCGCCAGGATGCCCACGCCGATGTTGTCGACGCGGCCCTTGCCCTCGGCCGACAGGCCGCCCGACGAGGCCTGGCCGCGATAGCGGGTGCGCCCGGCCTCGACCAGCGGCGCCACCACGTAGTCGCCGGCGGCGGTGGCGCCACCCAGGGCGTAGCCGAACACGGCGTTGGCGCGGTCCAGCTTGAGGTTCTTGTCGGTGTAGCGGGTGTGGCCCAGGTCCGGACTGAAGAACAGGCCGCGCCGCTCGGGGCCGCGCAGGTCGGCGGCCGACAGCATGCCGCCGCTGTCGGCCAGCGCGCCGATGCCGGCGCCGATGGACCGAGGGTAGAGTTTGTTGGCGGCCAGCGTCAGATTGGTGGCGGCCAGCGTGGCGGTCAGCGCGGACGCGCTCTGCACATCGAACAGGTAGCGGTAGGCGCCATACTCCAGGATGTGCGAGCCCGGGTTGGCGACCGTGCCGGTGGTGGCGCTGATGAGGGTGACGCGGTCACCCGGCTGCAGGCGCTTGAGCGGGCCGGCGGCCTGCATGGCCACGGTGGCACCCTGCGTGCCGATCGGCGCGCTGGCGCGCAGCATGGTGGTGCCGTTGACGGCGTCGGCGGGCAGCAGGAAGCTCAGCTGGCCGCCCTTGGCGGACAGGGCCGGGCCCTGATAGGCGGCATTGGGCCCAAGCACGGTGATGCCGCCCTGGAAGCCGAAGCCGCCGTTGCCGCCGATGGTCAGCGTGTTGCCGCCGCCGAACAGCAGTTGGCTGATCTGCACGCCTTGTCCGGTGACGGCGTTGTAGGGCCGGGTGTTGTCGAACGTCAGCTGGGTGCTGGTGTCGCGCAGGTCCAGCGTGCCGATGCTGACGCGGCTGGCGTCACTGAAGGTCGCTGCCGGGCTGCGCAGCACGCCGGCGGCAAACACCGCTTGGCCATAGGGACTGCCCGCGGCCGCGTTGCCGGGCAGCCCGGCGCCGGGCTCGCCGGCCACGACCAGTCCGTCCTGGTGGCGGATATAGAGCGTCCCCGCCACCGACAGCGAGGCGGATCCGGCGGCGGCGTAGGCGGGCGCGTCGATGGCGGTCTCCCGGAACTCCAGCGTGGCGGGTCGGGCAGCCACGTAATGGGTGCCCGCCAGCACGCTGACCGGACCATCGCTGGTCAGGTTGGCGCTCGCCTGCAGGCTGCTGTTGCCCCCCTTGGCGACGCCGTTGAACCGGAGATCCCGCCCTGGACGTCCCACCTTGGCCGATCCCGCTTGCAGCGTGATGCCCTGGGCGACGCTCAGGTCGCCTTGCGCCACGTACTGCACGGACTGGCCCGTGGCCTGCGCGGTATCCGAGGCGCTTCGGGTGTTCATGATGTCCGCCGAGCCCGCCTGCAACGCCAGGCCGCCTCCGATGACGCTATCGCCGGTCACGCGGATCCGCATCACGCCGGCATCCGATGCCCGGCCGTCGCCGACCGCGCGCGCGTCGCCCACGCGTATCACGTTAGCGTCGGTGCCATGCAGGGTCGTGTCGCCGGCCACTGCCAGGTTGCCGCCCACGTCCAGCGTGACGGGACGCCACCGGGCCGAGGCCAGGACATCCTCGGACGATTGGTTTTCCGCCAGGGCCTGACCGCCGAACAATTCCAGGCGGCCCGCGACGGATGCGTCGCCGCCCACCGTCACCTGAATGGCCTCGCGCAGCGCCTGGGCCGCGCCCGAGCTCGACGACACCAGCATCACCCCCACCGGGGCGGCGTCGATCACGAAATCCCCGCCCACGCTCAGGTTGCGGCCCACTTCCAGGCTCGCCGCGCCTGCCCGCGCCGACGCGTAGGGTCCTTCGAGGGAGAACGCCGTGGCAGGCGCCGTCCGCACAACCAGGTCCGTGCCCACCGCGAGACTGCCGCCGATTCGCGTGGTCGTCGCGCCGCCCGCGCCCCTCGCCGCACCCCGATCCGGGACCTCGTAATCCTGGTAGTCGGAGATCGCGGTCGCCTGGCCGCCCGACAGCACCATCGAACCCGCCACGCTCATGTTCTGCACGGCGGACAAGGCGGCACTGCCTCCGGTGACGGTCTGGTCTTGCCTGGGCACGGCATAGGTGTTGTCGGTGTCCGCCACCACATCGCCGCCGCGCAACGTCACGTTGCCGGAAACGATCAGCTCGGCCGGCGCGTGATGGCTGGCATCGACGGGCAAGCCTTCCGTGCTGGCGCCCCCCTCCACCCTGACGGCATCCACCGTTTGCGCCGCCACGGGCAAGGCCGCGCCCAGCACGATGCCCAGGAACAATGAACGGTACAGCGGGCTATGGATGGATCTGACTGCCGGAACGCGTCGTTGCTGTTTGCGTGGAATGCGGGACTGAGAATGCATGCGGCCTCCGTGCTTGGGCGCCTGAACGAACGATTGAGCTTGCAAGGACCTCGCCGCGCCGGGCGGCGCGGTCGGGTGACGCTGTGTGGACGCGTGCGTGCTTCGGTTCCACGCGTCAGCGCGGCATGTCAGGAACGGCGGAACGGGCCTGCGCCAGCAGACGCTCGACGATCGGGCCGAAACGCTCGGGCCTGCCCTGGAACAAGGCGTCGGCGCCGCCATTGCCGAGGATCATCGCGGTCAGGGCTGCCCTGCCCCGCGCATCGTCGATCAGTCCGATCGCGGCGCGCTCGTATTGCTCGGCATCGGCCGCGATCAACGATTCCGGCAAGCCCAGCCGCCGGAACAGCGTGGCATCCAGGCGTTCATGCACTTCGCGGCCTGTCATGCAGACCCCGGGCAGGCCCTGGCTGACGGTGTCGACGATGCTGTTGGTGTTGCCGTAGGGAAAGGGATCGAGGAACAGATCGCAGCCGCGCAGGCGCGCGAGATAGTCCTCGTAGGGCATGCTTTCGTGCACCTGGGCTTGCGGCACGGCGGCGGTCACCGTGCGCCGCAGGGCCATGTGCGCCACGCCCCGGCAGTCGCCAACGAAGAAATGGAATTGCATGGCCCTGGATGCGCGCTCGCCGATACGCCGGCAGGTCGCCAGGAAGCAGGCGTTCAACTTCAGCGAGGTCGCGCAGACGGCGACGCGCAGCGGGCGTTCCGGGTCTGGATGCGGGCTGGCCACGCCTGGCGACGCGGGCCGGGCCTGGAAGCCGGGCGGCGGCACATGCACCACGCAGTCCCTGGGCAGCGTGACCACGCGCTCGCTGAAGCAAGAGGCATCGCCCAGCGTGTCTTCCTCGACCAGCATGGCGTCGATGCCTGGCGCGTGCGTGGTCGCGGGATGGCCGGCGGCGGCGAGCTGCAGCGGCGCCAGGCGCAGATTGCTCAGCCGGACCGCCAGCGGCGACAGGCCGATGCTTGGGTAATAGATGATGTCTGGCCGGAGTTCGCGCGCCAGCGCCACGGCCTGCGCCACCTCATCCGGCGGCGACAGGCTGTGGCAGCGATCGAAAACCGTCCTCGCGGCCGCATCGACGACGCCGGCCATCGCCACCCCGTGCAGCTCGAAGCGGGCGCGCGCCGCGCGCAAGGTCGACGAGTGCGTGCGATACAGGGAATGCTGCGCTGAGAAGGCCTCCAGCACCACCAGCATCAAGGGCCGCGCGCGCCTTGGCGGATGAGCGCGCATGTCGTCGAGTCCGTCGGCCAGCAGCCGCTGGCGCAGCAGGCGGTTGATCTCGCGCTTGATGTCGTGCTTGTCCGCCGCCAGCGCATAGCTGCAATGCATGTACGCGTCATGCAGCACGGCTGTCGGCAGGCCGCGCAGGTCCGGCAACTGCGCCAGCTTGCAAGGCAGCCAGCGCAGCATGGTCTCGCGGCGCGCGCAGGCCGAAGGCGTGACCATCTGGCGCGCGGCCAGCTGGGCGATGCACAGGCCCGCCGCCGCCCGCGCGTCATGGGCCCAGAGCGCGTCCAGCGGCACGTCCAGTTCGGAGTCCGGCACGCACAACACGCAGTACTTGAGCAAGTCGCCCGGCCCCAACGCCAGCCCGCCGCCCCGCCCTCGCGTCGCGCCGGCCAGCGCGGCGATCACGTGATCCGCATGCCCAAACGGCGTGGCGCCGAAGATGGCCGCCAGCCAGCGCTGCAGCGCCAGGAACTGTTCGAAGCCGTCGCGCGAGACCTGGAAGCCCGGGTCCGCGAACAGGGCGCCGATGGCCGCCGCCCAGCGGGCCAGGAAATGCGCCCGGGCGTCCTCGGACAGCCCGGCAGGCAGCGCCCCGTGGCGCTCGTCCAGGCGGCGCAGGCCCAGCAGCAACAGGCATCCGGCGGCCTCGTGCTGGCGACGATGCACCAGCCATTCGAACTGGCTCAGGGAGAACGCGGGCGGGTCGCGCGGATCGGCGGGCATGGCATCCATCCCCGCTGAGTCGGCAGTTGCCCTGAATGCGTTCCATCGTCCGCGCGGATCGCCGGCGCGGCAACGCGCCGCTACCTGTATAAACTAAGCTCCTCGTTGCCAGATAAAGGAATCCCTTGTCGAACACACCCGGAGCGCGCCGTTTCATCTCGGCGACCGCAAGCGTCATCCGCAACCAGGGCCGCGCCATGCTGGCCGCCGCGCCCTGGTCCCTGGCGGTCTTCACGCTGTCGCTGCCCTTCGCCCTGCTGACGCCCAAGCCGTACCAGTTCCGCGACTGGCTGTTCGTGGTGCTCGCGCTGGTCAATCTGATCGCCTTCGCGCGCATGAGCTACGCCTGGCACCGGGTCGTCAATCACGCGGCCGACGATGGCGCGGCGCGCGGCAGCGCCGGCGAGGCCCGTCACCTGGTGCTGCTGGCCGCGCTGGCCATCGGCGTCACCTATCTGGCGCGCGTCTGCGGCGATCTGCCCTTTGTGCTGTACGCGCTGCTCGATGGCAAGACCGATAAGGTTTTCTTCTCTTCCCTGACCGCGCTGATGGCGCTGATCTGGCTGCCGGTGCTGTACGCGCTGGCCGTGGTGGGCGTGTCCCTGCCGCGCGTCGCGGTCACGGGCGAGTATGGATTCCGCGACGCGCGCGCGGCGATGCGCTACCCGCGTTGGCCGCTGATGCTGGCGCTGCTGCTGTTGCTGGTGATCGGCAGCTTCGTCGCCATGGACCTGCAACCGCTGCTGTACTACCCCACCGGCGCACGCATCGCCTCTGGCGTGGTCGGCACGCTGCTGTGCGTGCTGATCACCTTCGTGCTGATGACCATGGTCGCTGTGGCCTACCGTGACCGGGCGGGCCAGCCATGACTTACCGTTCCGATTCCTCCTCGCCGTTTTCCCGGATCCTGGGGCCGCTGCGCACCCGCCAGTGCGCCTGCCACGACGCGCAGTGCCAGCGGCTGCACCAGCGCGTGACCGAGGACCTGTCGCGCCGCCATTTCCTGGGCGGCATGGCCGCCATGCTGGCGCCCTTCGCCCTGCCGTCCGTGGCGACGGCGGCGGCCGCGCTGGCCGATGACGCGCGCCCGCTGCTGCTGACCAAGCTGCGCCTGTTCGACGGCTCGGGCAAGGCGGCGCGCGAGGGCGTGCAGGTGCTGGTCAAGGGCAAGCGCATCGCCGACCTGCTGCCGGCGTCCGCCACGGTGGAAGGCGCGCGCGTGCTGGACTGCCAGGGCAAGCTGCTGCTGCCGGGGCTGATCGACGTGCACTGGCACACGATGCTGGCGGCGATTCCGCAGATGACGGCCATGACGGCCGACCTGGGCTATCTGTACCTGGTGGCCGCCAAGGAAGCCCAGCGCACGCTGATGCGCGGCTTCACCTCGGTGCGCGACGCGGGCGGGCCGGCGTTCGCGCTCAAGCGCGCGATCGACGAGGGGCTGGTGGACGGGCCGCGCATCTATCCCAGCGGGGCAATGATTTCGCAGACGTCCGGGCATGGGGATTTCCGGCTGCGCAGCGATCTGCCGCGCGCCGACAACGCGCCGCTGAGCCTGGTGGAAAACACCGGCGTGGCCATGATCGCCGACGGCGAGGCCCAGGTGCTGCGCCGCGTGCGTGAGCAGCTGATGCTGGGCGCCAGCCAGATCAAGATGCTGGCGGGCGGCGGCGTGGCCTCGCTGTACGACCCGCTGGACAGCACCCAATTCACCGAGCGCGAGCTGCGCGCGGGGGTCGAGGCCGCCAGCGACTGGAACACCTATGTGATGACGCACGTCTACACGCCCAAGGGCATCCAGCGCGCCATCCATGCCGGCGTGAAATGCATCGAGCACGGCCAGCTGGCCGACGAGGCCAGCGTGCGCCTGATGCGCGACCAGGACGTGTGGTGGAGCCTGCAGCCGTTCCTCCAGGACGAGGACAGCAACGCCTATCCCGACGCCGAGCGGCAGGCCAGCCAGAAGCAGGTGGCCGAGGGCACGGTCCAGGCCTATGCGCTGGCGCAGAAGCACGGCGTCAAGACGGGCTGGGGCACCGACATCCTGTTCAATCCTCGCAACACCGCGACGCAGGGCAGGCAGCTGGCGAAGCTGACGCGCTTCTACGATCCGTTGACGTTGCTGGGCCAGGCCACGGGCATCAACGGCGAGCTGCTGGCGCTATCGGGCGAGCGCAATCCCTACCCCGGCGCGCTGGGCCGGATCGCGCCGGGCGCCTGGGCCGACCTGCTGGTGGCCGACGGCGATCCCTCGGCCAATCTCGATTTCCTGGCGGATCCCGACAAGAACCTGCGCCTGATCATGAAGGACGGCAAGGTCCACAAGAACACGCTGTGAGCGCCGCCTAGGGCTTGGGCTTGAAGATCAGCTTGATCGGGTTGCCGGGCTTGTAGTTGGCCGACTGCGGACCGTACTCCGGATTGAACTGCGGGTGCCAGGCGCGGACTTCGGTGGCGGACAGCCACTCCACCTGCAACTGGTCCTGCGGCCCGTAGGAATCGAACTGGGCCACGGCCTGCAAGGATCCCTGGCATTTTTCGGTGGCGTCCTTGGGCAGCACCGAGACCTGCGTCTTCTCGGTCCAGGTCAGCGAACCGGGCTGCGGGCAGAGGCGGACCTCGACGTGGTACTTGCCATCAGGCGACGGCAGGTCGGCGACGATCTTGTTGGGACCGCAGGCCGTCAGCAGGACGGCAGACAAGAGCGCGAGCGGAACGCATTTTTTCATCGAAAATCCTTCTGGCCTTGAGCGTGGCCGATCCGTGAAAACGTGGTCATGATACTTTGACCGCCAGGGTGGCCGGTCCCGGCTTGAATTGGCATCAAGGTATGACCAAAGGCGACCCGCGCACCCGGCATCCCCGCCCTGCCGTCCGCCTCTTGCACTCTACCCCTCAACCTTCAAGGGAATCCCGCATGTCGATAGCCCTCGCCGATCTGGAACAAGCCGTCATGGACCTGCTGCGCGCGCAGCCAGCCTTTGCGGGTTGGAAGAAAAAGGGCAAGCGTTGCCTGTGGCGGGCCTGCGGCGAGGTACAGCAAGGCGCGGAGCTGATCCGCTATCGCGGCTCCTTCGACAATGCACAGCACCTGTCCCTGGGCGTGTACGCGTCCTTTCCGTGCGAAAGGGAATGGCCGGTCTATGTGCCGGCCGAGATCTGGAACAAGGGGCGCCTGTACCGCCGCGCCTATCTGAAGCCGGGCGACGGGTTGATCGACGAACCCACGCTGGGCAGCGGCGCCGTGCTGACAATCCACAACGAACAGGAGCTGGCCAACTGGCTGGCGGCCCTGCCGGCAGACATCGAGAACCACCTCGCACCCTGGCTGGCGCGCTACCAGTCGCTGGAACAGGCCTGGTATGAATACCGCATTCCCAGCTGGCGCCTGGCAGCGGCCGGCATCAAGCCAGATGAGGATCAGGCGCGCTGAACATGCCGCTAGTCGCCGCAAGCGCGCACCAGACGCCTACCCACGCTCGTAGCAGGCCCGCCAGGCGCGCATGAGCGCCGCCTCGTCACCGGCGTCCACGTATTGCGGCGCGCCCTGCGCCATCGCCGCATATAGCAGTGCGTCACTCACGCCTTGCCACAACGGCGCCAGCATTTCCTCGGTCTCGCCGTCCTCGTCCGTCTCGATCACGATGGCCTGGTCGCCGTCGAGCGCCAGCGCGCGACGGCGCAGCTGGTCATGGACCAGCAGGAAACCGGAATGAATGGGCGATTTGTCCTTGCCGCGCGCGCTGGGCGCGGCCAGCGTGCCTTCCCAGTCGTCCGCCGGCGTGGACCGCTGCTGCCCTTGCGCCTCGGACCAGCGCAGCCAGGCCCGGCCGTAGGCGTGGCCGGCGTCCGGATCCAGGTTCGCCGCCAGGCATTCGGCCTGCGCGCGCGACAGCGCCTGGATCTGCTCCAGCAATGCCACCACGCGCTCGCCGTGCGCGCCGAACAGGACGGACAGCGGCAGTTCCTCCAGCAGCTCCATGGCCGCCGCGCGCCAATAGCCGGGGTTCGCCACCAGGCCGGACATGTCGCCCAGTTCCGTGACGCGCGCGCGCCACAGCCGTCCGGGCCAGCCGCCGCTGATGATGAGCGTGGCGATGGTCTGGTCCACCACCAGCCAGGGCGGCTGGAACCGGGCCAGCCTGACCTGATTGCCGTGGCGCTCCAGGGCAATGTCGTCGTTGAGGTGTTCGAACCAATAGCCGTCCCGGCTGGGTGTCTGCGAGAGGGAATGGGACATGATGGAGAACGGTTCCGTGTTCGGGTCGCGGGGAGTATAGCCAGCGGACGTGCATCCATTCTTGCCGCCGGCGGGTCTGCGCCTATCGCCTGATGCGCCAGCCTGATGCGCTGTCATGCACGCGCCGCCGGCCGTCTCAATCGGCCGCCATGCGCGCGGCCAGCTGCGCCACTTCCAGCCGGTTGCCGCCCAGCGCCTTGGCGCGGTACAGCGCCTGGTCGGCGGAGGACAGCCCCTGGGCCAGGGCCGGCGCGTCGTGCTCGAACTGCGCCAGCCCGATGCTGACGGTGGCCGGGATGCCCAGGCTGTCGACGCGGCTGGACAGCGTCTCGGCGAAACGCCGTGCCACGTCCTCGCCCAGCGCGACGGCGCGGCGGGCGTCGCGGCCGGCCAGCACCGCGGCGAATTCCTCGCCGCCGATGCGGGCCAGCAGCACCGCCGGCCCCAGCACGCCGCGCGCGATGTCGGCGAAGGACTTGAGCACCAGGTCGCCGGTCTGGTGGCCGTAGCGGTCGTTGATGGATTTGAACTGGTCCAGGTCGAAGGCCAGCACGGCCAGCGGCTCGCGGCCCCGGCCGCCGTCGATCAGGCGCTGGCCCTGCTCGAAGAACCAGCGGCGGTTGCCCAGCCGGGTCAGGTAGTCGGTCTGCGATTCCCGCAGCAGCTGGCCATGGGTTTCCTCGCGCACCAGCTTGAGCAGCGTCATGGGCAGCACGATGGAATACAGCACGCCCTCGTACATGGTGATATTGCTGGCCAGCATCTGCGCGGCCGCGCCGTGCCCGGCCACCCACCAGGGCAGGACGAAGCTGCGACCCAGGTAGAGCAGCGCGTGCAGGCTGGTCACGGCCACCGCGATGCGCAGCGGCAACAGCGATCTCAATGCCTGGCAGCGCAGCAGTTCCCAGGCCGTCATGCCGCTGACCAGCGCGATGGGAAAGGCGCTGACATAGGTCCAGACCAGGTTCTGCCCGGAATAGCCCGCGCCGGCCCAGATCAGCGCCATGACGCCCAGCAGGCCCAGCGAGCCGGCGCGGTACAGCCGCCCGTTGAGCGCGGCCACGGCGTTCAGCACCAGCAGATAGCCGCTCAGGATGACCAGGTTGCTCAGCGCCGAGCCCAGCACCCCGGGCAGGGCCGCGCGGTACAGAGCGATGGAGCAACCCGCCGCGAGCGTGGCGAAGCCGGCCGCCAACAGCCGCAGCGACGTACTGCGACCGGGATGGGTCCGGTGCTCCCAGTAGGTCAGGCAGGCGCTGGCGAGCAGCGTCCCGATGATGATGAGGTAGAGAGTGAAGAGATCGACGTGCATCTCGGCAACGAAGCATTGCGCCGATATGTAAAGGCGGCAACAAAATTTTACGTGAGAATTGCTACACGACTAGGTAGCAGTGACCCGGATATGGACAGGCCGGAAAATCCGCTCGTCCAGACACTAGACAGTGACAAGAACAGCACTAAGATAGCGCATCCTTCCCATCCGCCCCCTATACCCCCCCTCCCATGGCCAATCGATCCTATCTCTACAGCCTCAGCAACCGCCCCGCCGCCTACGCCGACCGCCCCGAGACGATCTCCGGCCTGTCGGAATGGCCGTATGACGTGCCCTTCATGTACCGGCTGCTGATGTCCGGCGATCCGCAGCCATGCGCCTCGCTGGTGTCGGACGGGATGGAAGACGAGGAACCCGGCAGCAAGACCCGGCTGTATGCGATCAGCGGCGTGTTCGAACCGGGCTACGCGCGCGTGCGGCGCTTTGCCGATATCGTCCGCGCCGCCGTGGCGCAGGCGCTGGCTCCCGCGCCTGGGTCCACGGCGGCGGCCAGCGCTTCCGGCGCGTCGCAGCCGGCGTCCTTCATGGACCGCGTGAAGCAGATGTTCTCGCCGCAAGCGGACGCCGCCCGGACGCCGGTTCCGGCCTCGTCCGCCGCTCCCGCCTCGGACCAGCTGCTGGCCGCGCTGGACGAGACACTGGCCTTTCTCGACGCCCATCGCGACAGCCATCTGCTGCTGGAGACCATCGAGCTGGACATCATGTCCCACGCCGGCGAAGCCGAGCTGAAGGCCTGCGTGGACGCGGAAATCGCGCGCTGCCGGCACGCCGGCGCGGCCCTGGACGCGCTGCCGGCCAATGTGGACGAAGCCGCCCGCGCGCTTCGGACGGCCGTTGCCGAACCCGCCGCGGAACCGCTGGACGCCTTCCACGGACTGCGCCTGGACAACGATTTCGACAGCACGCGCACGGGCGCCACTGAGCGTCCGGTGGGCCTGTACTGGAGCGACGTGCTGTATTTTGAGCTGTTCAACCGCAGCCAGTTCGAAGCGCATCTGCAACAGGGCTGAGCCCCCGGGACGGGGCCGGCCCGCCGGCCCCGGACGGCCTGTCTTTTCTTCGCGCGCGCCCTGCCCCGCGCCATGCCCGCGAACCCCGCGCGCGTCAATAGAGCTGGATTTGTCACTCATCTACAATCCGTGACCATGCCGGCCGCCTGTAGCGGCCGCCACGTAGCTCACAGGTAGTAATGACGCGCGCGAAGACCCCCGCCAAGAAGAAAAGCCCCCCACGCAGATCCCCGGCCCGCGCCAGCGCCGGCGGCCGCTTCCCCCGCTTCCTGAAGGCGCTGCTGTTCTCGTCCCTGGCGAGCTTCGGCGCCGCCACCTACATGCTGAATCCGCAGTGGCGGATGCCGGCGCCGGTGCAGGACGTGCTGGCGCGGCTGGGCTGGCCGCAGCAGCACCATCAGCCGCAGCAGAATTCCCAGCATCGCCAGCCGCCGCGCGAGCAGAACGCGCCCGCCGCCACGGCGCCGATCGCCGTGCCCACGGGCGCGCCGGCGCAGACCATCTTCGCCGAATGCCGGCAGTTCTTCCCCAGCTTCCGGCCACCGGAAGTGCCCGGCAGCCAGCAGCTGCGCGAGGTCTGTTTCTCGGCCTTCGCGATCCTGCACAACGGCCAGACCAAGACGCCGGTGTTCGTGGCCGAGCGCCTGAACCGGCAGACGCTGGCCCAGGGCCAGGGGCTGCGCCGCACCGACAAGTTCTACGCCGAGGCGCGCCTGCCGCGCTCGGAACGCGCCGAGCTGGACGACTACAAGGGCTCGGGCTATTCGCGCGGGCACATGGCGCCGGCGGGAGACATGTCCACCCCGGACGCGATGGCGCAGAGCTTCTCGCTGGCCAACATGGTGCCGCAGGACCAGACGCACAACGGCGGCGCCTGGAGCCAGATCGAGCAGGACACCCGCAAGTACGTGATGCGCGCGTCCGGCGATGTCTACGTGTTCACCGGACCGGTCTACGCCGACAAGCCCAGGACCATCGGCAGCGGCGTGGCCGTGCCGGCCTATATCTACAAGGTCGTGTACGACGCCACCACGGGGCGCTCTTGGGTGCACTGGCAGGCCAACAGCGCCAGCACCAAGGCGGGGCCGCCGATCAGCTACGAGGAATTCGTGAAGCGGACGGGGCTGCGGCTGCTGCCGGAGGCCGGCTAGCCGGCGCGGCCCTGCCATCTCGCCGCTGGCGCGCCCGGCGCGTCAACCGCGCCGCGCCGCCTCGATCGCCGCGATGTCGATCTTGCCCATCGTCATCATCGCCTCGAACGCGCGCCTGGCCGCCGCCGGGTCCGGATCGGCGATTGCCTCGGTCAGGACGCGCGGCGTGATCTGCCACGACAGGCCCCATTTGTCCTTGCACCAGCCGCAGGCGCTTTCCTGGCCGCCGTTGCCAACGATGGCGTGCCACAGGCGGTCGGTTTCCGCCTGGTCGTCGGTGGCGATCTGAAACGAAAACGCCTCGTTGTGCTTGAACGCCGTGCCGCCGTTCAGGCCCAGGCAGGCCACGCCCGCCACGGTGAACTCCACCGTCAGCACATCGCCCTGCGAGCCCGACGGATAGTCGCCCGGCGCGCGCAGCACGCGGCCGACGGCGCTGTCGGGAAAGGTGCGGGCATAGAACTGCGCGGCCTCCAGCGCGTCCTTGTCGTACCACAGGCATATCGTGTTCTTGCTGATCATGCTTGTCTCCTGGAGATGGCGGACGGGCCGTGCGCGCCTTGCGTTGCGCCCGGCTTCACCTATTGGAACCGCGCCCGGCGCCTTCCCGGGCGACCCTGAATCGCAGAGGATACTGCCGCCCGCCGGGCGCGGTGCGTTACGAAGCGTAGAAGAATGTCGCGCCCCTGCCCTGTCCAGGACGCGCGGACCGGCATGCCCGGCGGCGTCGCGCCGGCATCGGGCAGTCCAAAGCGTCGTTGCCGCTGGCATGGCCCTTCGGCGTCCCGCTGCGATGCCATGCCAGCGGCGTGCAAGCCCGCGCCAATGCGCGCACAATCGCGCCTGGGCGCGCGCCTGGCCAGCCAGCCGCGACGACCCGCAAAACAAGATCAGGGGACTCGCGATGGATTTCAGGCAGATCAAGCAGTTCGTGGTGCTGGCCACCGAACTGAACTACCGCAAGGCCGCCGAGCGGCTGCACATGACCCAGCCGCCGCTCAGCATCGCCATCAAGCGGCTGGAGGCCGAGATCGGCGCCGAGCTGTTCGAGCGCGACCGCCAGGGTGTGCGGTTGACGGTCGCGGGCATCGCCTTCCTGGATGAAGCCCGGCGCCTGCTCGACGGCGCCGAGTCCGCGCTGCAGGCGGCGCGCGATGCCGCGCAGGGACGCGTGGGCGCGCTGCGCATCTGTTCGGTGCCGAGCGCGGCGCTGAACCTGCTGCCGCGCATCCTGCCTGCGTTCAGCCAGCGCTTTCCACAGGTGCGGCTGCGGCTGAGCAGCGGCAGCACGGTGGGGATCCTGGCGCAGTTGCAGCGCGGCGAGCTGGACGCGGCGCAGCTGGTGCCGCCCGCGTCGGGCGTGCCGGGCATCGCCATGACGCCGCTGGGCCGAGAACGGTTGGCGCTGGTGGTGCCGGCGGGCCATCGGCTCGCCGGCCGCCGGTCGGCCGCGCTGGCCGAAATGGACGGCGACACGCTGGTGGCGCTGGCGCATTCGGACAGCCCGGGATTCGCCGCCGAGATCGCGGCGGCCTGCCAGCGTGCGGGCTTTCATCCGCGCGTGATGCAGGAGTCCTCGCACGCCCTGGTCACGCTGCCCCTGATCGCCGCCGGGCTGGGCGTGGCCATCGTGCCGGAGGCATTGCGCCGGATCGCCATCGACAATGTGGCGTTCGTCGATCTGGAGGACGCCGCCGGCGAGCCGCTGAGCTACGCCGTGGCGCTGGCCGCGCACGCCGAACCGGCGAATCCGGCGGTGCGCTGGTTCATCGACGCGGCGCGCGAGGCGCTGGGCGAAGGCGGGGATGCGGAACGGCCATGAGGGGTGACGGTCCCCAATGCGCGAGAACCGTTCCCAGCCGCAACGCATGCCGCGCCCTTACTTGCCCTGACGAGCCAATATGCCGGCCCACTTCGTCTGCTCCTGCGCCACCCTGCGCGTGAAGGCCTCCTGCGAGCCCTCCATGCGCTCGCTGCCGCGCGCATAGATCTTGTCCTGCGCCATCGCGCCGCCAGCGACAGCCGCGATGGCGGCGTTCAGGCGCGCGACCACCTCGGGCGGCGTGCCGGCCGGCGCGGCGATGCCGGACAGCGAGCCGCCTTCCACGTCCAGGCCCAGCGCTTCCTTGGCGGTGGGAATATCGGGCAGGCTGGCCAGGCGGCGCGACGAAGTGACCGCGTAGGGGCGGATCTGGCCGGCCTGGATATAGCCCGTCGCGGTGACGGCCGAGATGGCGGTCACGTCGGTGTTGCCGCTCATCACGGCCGTCAGCGATTCGGCGCCGCTCTTGTAGGGCACGTGCAGCATCTTCACGCCGGTGGCCTGCTGCAATACCTCCAGCACCTGGTAGTTGTCGGAGCCCTCGCCCGCCGTCGAGAACGCGATCTTGTCGGCCTGCGCGGACGCCGCCTTGATCAGGTCGGGCAGCGTCTTGTGGGGGCTGTCCGCGCTCACCGCCAGCACGGTGGGCGTGTTGGCCAGCATGGCGATATAGGCGAAGTCCTTGTTCGGGTCGTAGGGCAGCGTCTTGTAGATCAAGGGGTTGACGGCGTACATGCCATTGGTGATCACCAGCAGCGTGTAGCCGTCGGGATTGGCCTTGGCGACCGCGCTGGCGGCGATGGAGCCGCCCGCGCCGCCCCGGTTCTCGACCACCACCGGCTGGCCCAGCTCGCGCGTCAAGCCCTCGGCGAACACGCGCGCGGTGGTGTCGGTCACGCCGCCCGCGCCGAAGGGCACGATCAGCCGGACCGGCTGCGTCGGATACGCCTGCGCCCACGCCGCCGCCATCGGCAGCGCCGCTCCCAACAAGACCGCCAGACGGCGGCGCAATCCCAGCTTCATTGCACGATCTCCATTTGCTTGAGGATGTTCAGTAAGGTGTGTTCGTGTTCCGGGGCCAGCGGCGCCAGCGGCGCGCGCAGCCGCCCGCTGGGAATGCCGCGCAGGCGCAGGCCGGCGGCCACCGTGCGCGGCAGACCATGTTCCATCAGGAAGTTCAAGAGGCCGGACTGGCGCGCGAACCAGTCGTCCACCCCGGCCTGGTCGCCGGCCATGGCGCAGCGGTACAGGTTCACCGCATGCGCGGCGGCGACATTGGCCGAGGCCGTGCACCAGCCGGCGGCGCCGGCGGCGAAACCGCCGCGCGCCATGCGGTTCAGGCCGATGTAGACGGCGGTCTTGTCCGGGCAGGCCTGGCGCAGCCGCGCGATCTTGCCTTCGTCGGGACTGCTTTCCTTGATCATCGTGACGTTGGGCAGCGCGGCCAGCTTCGCCAGGAACGGCACGGGCAGGTCCATACCGGTGGTGAAGGGGTTGTTGTAGACCATCACCGGGAGCGAGATCGCGTCGCAGACCTCGCGGTAGTAGTCATGGATCTCGGCCTCGGTCAGTTTCCAGTAGGTGCTGGGCAGCACCTGCACCGCCGCCGCGCCGGCGCGCTCGGCGTGGCGCGCGTGGCGCACGGTGCTGGCGGTGCCCAGGCTGGAAACGCCGGCCAGCACCGGCAGCCGGCCGGCCGCCGCGCCGACCACGGTCTCGACCACGGCCTCGCGCTCGGCGTCGTCCAGGTACGGCAGGCAGCCGGTGCTGCCCAGCGGCGCCAGCGCGTGCACGCCCGCGCCGATCATTTCCTCGACGTGGCGCGCCAGCAGCGCGTGATCGACCCGCCCGGCGTCGTCGCAGGGCGTCAGCAGATAGCCGATAATTCCTTGCAAGTGCATTGTGTTTGTCTCCTTCACAACCCGCAGTACAGGGCAGAGTCTAGGGACGCGCCTGGGCCACGGTCCAATATCAAATTCCTGGGCGCCTGATATGTCCGACGCTTGTCGGCACGCAATCCGGCGCCGCGCGCGCGGTGAAATCGCGCGCAAACCGCGTGCTACCATCCCCGCCATAAGGCGCCGCCGCCAGGAACGGCCGCCACAGACCGGCCCCATGGATCCGAGCATGAGCGAGACCCGCAACACCCGAAACGCGTCCAGATCCTCGATCGAGATTTCGGAAGAAATCCTGCAGCGGATCCGCAACGGCCAGTACCTGCCCGGCGACGCGCTGAGCCAGTACGAGCTGGCCGCCGAATTCGAGACCAGCCGCACGCCCATCCGCGAGGCGCTGCGCTTCCTGGAGGCGCGCCGCGCCATCACGCTGACCAGCACCGGCCGCGCCGTGGTGACGGTGCCCTCGGTGCGCGCCATCCGCGAATCGTTCCAGATCCGGGCCGAGCTCGAAGGGCTGGCGGCGCAGCTGGCGGTGGACTGGATCGACGACAAGGACCTGGAATTGCTGGCGCAGCATCAGCAGCGCTACGCCGAGGCGCTGCGCACCCGCGTGCGCAGCGAAGGCGGGTCGGACTGGCTGAAATTCAACGCCCTGTTCCACAACCTGATCACCCAGGCCAGCCACAACGAACGGCTGCACGAACTGGTCGCCGAGCTGCAGGGCAGCATCGTCTCGAACGTGCTGGGCTTTGCCTCGAAAATGCCGCCCCGGCTGATGGAAGAGAACATCCGCCAGCACGAGGACATCATCGCCGCGCTGACCGCGCGCAACGGCGCGGCCGCGCGCGAAGCGATGGCCACGCACATCTCGCGCACCACCGAGCTGGTGGTGGAATGGATGGAAGCGCGGCGCTAGGGCCGCGCTTCCACGCCCGCCTTCAAGCCTGCATTCAACGGCTGGCCAGCGGCGCGACGCGCTTGCCCGCCCTGCCCGACGCGAACGGCGCGCCTGCCTGCGCCAGCGGCTGGCGATACGGCCGCATCATCAGCCCGCACACCGCCGCCACCACGCCCAGCCCGGCCAGATAGAACACGATCAGCCGGGGCGAGCCGCCGCCCTGCGCCAGCAGGTAGGTGGCGACCAGCGGCGCGGTGCCGCCGCCAATGGCGCCGCCGATCTGCACGGCCAGCGAGATGCCGGTGTAGCGCACCTCGGGCGGGAACATGCTGGCGAACAGGCTGGACTCCTGCGCGTACATGGCGGCATAGACCACGCCGAAGGCCACCAGCATGGCGACGTTGGTGTGATACGCCGTCTTCTCGTCCAGCAGCGCGAAGAAGCCGGCGGAGAACAGCGAGATGCCCAGCGCGCCGGCGATGAAGATCGCCTGCTTGCTGCAGCGGTCGCCCAGCCAGCCGAACAGCGGAATGGTGACCAGCGCGGCGGCCGCGCCCCAGATCACGCCGTTCAGGATGGTCTCGCGCGGCAGGCCCAGCGTGCCGACCGCGTAGGTCAGCGAGAAGGTCGCGATGGTGTAGAACCAGGTCTTCTCCGAGATGCAGGCCACCAGCGCGGCCAGCACCGGCGCCTTGTGATCGCGCAGCACGGCGCGCAGCGGCGGCGCCTCGGGCTTGGGCTGGGCCAGCGCGGCCTGGAACTCGGGCGACTCGCCGACCTTGGCGCGGATGTACCAGCCCACCAGCAGCAGGAACACGCTGGCCAGGAACGGCAGGCGCCAGCCCCAGCTGAGCATGTCCGCCTCGGGCAGCCGCGACACCGCGCCCATCGCCAGCGACGACAGGATCAGGCCGGGCGCGACGCCGACTTGCGGCAGGCTGCCGAACAGCCCCTTCTTGCCTTCGGGCGCATGCTCCACCGCCATCAGCACCGCCCCGCCCCACTCGCCGCCGACCGCCAGGCCTTGCAGGAAGCGACAGAACACCAGGGCCACCGCGCCCCAGTAGCCGATGGACTCGTAGCTGGGCGTCAGCCCGATCAGCACGGTCGGCACGCCCATCAGCATCAGGCTGATCATCAGCATGGACTTGCGGCCGACGCGGTCGCCGAAATGGCCGAACACGATGCCGCCCAGGGGCCGCGCGACGAAGCCCACGGCATAGGTGCCGAAGGCGGCCAGCGTGCCGGTGATGGGGTCGATCGCGGGGAAATAGATCTTGTTGAAAATCAGCGCGGCGGCAATGCCGTACAGGAAAAAGTCGTACCACTCGATGGTGGTGCCGATCATGCTGGACAGGCCCGCGGTCACATAGTGCTTGCGGGAACGGTGTTGGGGCGCTGCTGCGGGGGTATTCATCCCGGTGTCTCCGATTCGAGCGCGCGCTCGTCCCCGCCCGCCTGCGTATCGCGGGCGGGGGAATGCGCGTCTGTATGCATGGGTCTGGTTGCGCGGCAGTCCCATCGGCGGGCCGCCGCCATGGCCTGGCCGGGCGGCGGCGCCGTGGGCGCGCGGGTCCGGCGCTAGACCGCCGTGGTCTCTTCCTCCAGCGGCCGCCGCTCCGTCACGTTGAAGCGGCCTTCATAGATGGCGCCCTGGCGCGTGTGCGGGCCGACGTACTGCACGTACAGGATGGCGCCCGTCTCCACGGTTTCCAGCGCGCTTTCGAAATGGGGATCGGGATGGAAGATCATCGCGCCCTTGCCGTACAGCTTGCCCTCGATGCGGAACTGGCCTTCCAGGATGTACCAGACCTGCGCGAAGTAATGGTTGTGCAGCGGATGCCCCGAGCCCTTCTCGTAGCGCACGATGCCGGCGTTCGGGATGGTCGGATCCTCGGCGGTCGGGTGGAACATCATCTTGGCGTACTGACCCTCGTAGCGCAGATTGGTCCACTCCAGGTCGTCCTGGTGGCAGGCGCGCATGCCCTGGTGGTCCTCGGTCAACGGGCCGCCGCGGCCGCCCTCGTTGAGGATGCGCTTGCCGGTGATGCTGTCGATATTGCTCATGTGCCTCTGGCTCCTTGTGTGGTGAAAGTCGTGATCCTGTCCATGACATCGATCAAATGGGATCCCATTTTTATTTAACGGGATCCTACAAGGCGCGTAGAGCAGCTGATATCAGGTCTAACCCTTAGGGTGGGCGGGGATGGAAGTGAGTCCGACGACAAGCGCGCGGTCGCCTGCCGTGGCCGGCCGATACGGCAATGCAAGGAAACGCCGCGCGTCCGACGCGGGCTGGACGATCGCGCTCTGGCGTTGTGGCCTGTGATCTGGCGCGGCCACGCGGTGGAGGCCTTTGGCGCCAGGGCCGCCGGGCTTGCCGGCCGGCCCGCGTTGTCGCGCCTAGTGCCCGAACAAGGGCTGCTGGCGCGGACTGAACGCGCTCAGATCCACGCCGGCCTCGCGCAAGCGCTGCAATACGGCGTTCTTGTGCCCCAGGCTCGGCAGCTTGACCGCCGCGACGGACGCCCCGCAGCGCGCCTCGTCGCCGGGACAGCCGCTGCCGGCGGGCAGTTCCTGCGCATACAGCGAGATGTTGATCGCCAGCGTGGCGACTTTTGCATCGGTCGGCTGGCCCTGGTAGAACGCGGCCAGCGCGTCCTTGAGTTTTGCCGTCTCGCGCTCGGCGACGGCGGCGGCGGGCTCGCAGCCGCTGAAGCTGAGCGTGTCCTTGGCCAGATCCATCTTGCCGCAGACCAGCGTCAGTTCCTGGCCGGCCCGGGGCTTGCCCGCCAAGGCCTGGCCCGGCGCCAGGCGCGCGCGCACCTTGGGCGCGGCCGTATCGGCGAAATCAAACCAATCCCCCTGCCCCGCGACGCTGCCCGTAGCGGCCAGCGCGCCCGACAGCAGCAGCGGCTGTTTCAGTTCAGGCATCCTGGCGTTGTGGCCGCGGGCGGCCATGGCCTGCGAGGCCGACGCGGCCGTCACCGGGACGATGCCTTGCGCCTCGCCCACGAAGCTATGGCCGCCGGTGGAGAACGAAACCACTTCATCGCGCAGCACCGCCGCCAGCACCGCCTGTTCGACGGCATCGGGAACATAGGCCGCGCCCGCAGGCACGGACCAGGAGACGCACAGCAAGGCGAGGAGTTTCTTCATGAAAAGCATGGGTGGCGATAGATCAAGGCCGCAAGCTTAACCCGCACCGGCCGCCTCCCGTTCCATCATTGCCGTCATTGCGCCGCCGCGTCCGTTGCTGTGCCGGCAGCGCCCTTATCCGCGCGCGCGCCCCGGCCGCAGCGCCGCCAGCAGCGCACCCAGCCGCCGCAGCCGCGCTTCGTCCACCGCGCTGTAGCCGATCACCACGCCCGGCGCCGGCGTCGCCTTGCGCGCGAATTCGGCTACGTCCTGCACGCCGACGCCGGCCTTGCGGCCCGCCTCGACCACCTGCCGCGCGTCCCAGCCCGGCGGCAGCCACCACAGCAGATGAAAGCCGGCGTGCTCGCCGCTGACGCGCAAGGCATCGGCGCCCACGGCCTGTCGAAGCGCCTGCAGCGCCGCGTCGCGCCGGCGCGCATACACGCCGCGCGCCTTGCGCACGTGGCGCGCGAAGCCGCCGTCTTCCAGGAAGCGCGCCAGCGTCATCTGTTCGATCAGGCTGCCCGACCGCCCGGTCTTGCGCCGTGCCTCGGCAAAAGCTGGCGCCAGCGCCTTGGGCACGACCGCATAGCCGACGCGCAGGGCATTGAACAAGGTCTTGTTGAAGCTGCCGCAGTGGATGACGCGGTCGGCGCCGTCCAGGCTCTTCAGGGCCGCCAGCGGCGCGCCGTCGTAGTTGAACTCGCTGTCATAGTCGTCCTCCACGACCCAGACGCCGGCCTGCGCGGCCCAGTCCAGCAGTTCCAGGCGGCGCGACACGGGCATGGTGATGCCGGTGGGCGACTGGTGCGCGGGCGTCACATGGACCAGCTTCACGCCGCGCAGGCGGCGCGCCCGCGCCACGGCAAAGCCCTGGTCATCGATGGGCAGCGGCACGATGCTCGAGGTGTACGGACGGTAGATCGGCACCGCATTCACATAGCCGGGATCCTCGATCAGCACCTTGTCGCGCGGCGTCAGCAGGATCCGGCCGCACAGGTCCAGGCCGTCGCGAATGCCGGACAGCACCACGACCTGCGCGGCATCGCAGACGATGCCGCGCGCCGCCCCCAGGTAGCGCGCGATCTGTTCGCGCAGCGCGGGCCAGCCCTGCGGCTCGTCGCGGGCCAACTGGGCGGGCGTCAGGCGCCGGGCGCTGGCGGCCAGTCCCTTGCTCCACGCCGTCATGGGAAACAGCGCGGCGTCGGCGCTGCGCGAAGCGAACGGCGGTTCGTCGGACGCCGCCTGTTCCGCGGACGTCGCCGGCTGCTCATGCGGCAACGGGCGCGCCGGCCGCCCGGCCGCGAGACGGGCCGGGGCGAGCGCGGCCTTGCCCGTCTTGTCCCTTGCATCCGCGCCCCAGGACGCCCCGCTCTCTCCCGGCAGTCCCTTGCGGAAGAAATTGTCCGGGATGACGGCCGCCACATACGTACCCGAACCGACCGTGCCGGCCGTGTAGCCTTCGCCGCGCAGCTGGTCGTAGGCCGCCTCGACCGTGGACCGCGCGATGCGCCAGCGCTGCGCCAGGCTGCGCGTGGACGGCAGGCGCGCGCCGGACGGCAGCGCGCCCTTGAGCACGCGCTCGCGGATCTGGCGATAGACCCAGGCCTGCTTGGATTCGCCGTCGCGCGGCGGGTCGACGGGCAGGTCCAGGCTGGCTTCCTGGCGCCGGGCGGACGCGGGCGGCGTGGATGATGTGGCTGGCATGTTCATGGCGGCGGCTCTTGCATGCCCCTTCCCTGCTTGCCGGCCGGCAACGCCGGTCCGCGCCTTGCGGCCCGGATCCGGCCAGGATCCGGTCGGAAAAGTGGCTTGCTCAGATTGATGAAAATGGCTCTATTTGAAAAGCCATTCTATCGATAAATTGCCCGCATGGCCCCATCGGGGCAAACCTCCTGGAATCCGCGATGAACCCGCTGTCCGCCCCCTGCCACACCATTACCGTCGATACCGGCGCCTTCTCCTCGGACGGCAGCGCCTCCATCCTGGACGCGGCGCTGGCCCAGGGCGCGCAGGTGCCCTTCTCCTGTCAGCGCGGCGAGTGCGGCTCGTGCCGCGCCACGGTCCTGGAAGGCCGCTACGAACGCATCGCACCGGCCAACGAACGTTCCTATGTCACCGCCGACGACGAGCTGCTGATGTGCCAGTGCCGCGCGGTCAGCGACCTGCGCCTGGCCTTTCCGCACTGGCAGGCGCCGGCCCGGCCGCCCGAGCCGCGCCGCGCGCGCGTGGTGTCGCGCCTGCCGCTGGCGCCGGACGTGACGCAGCTCGTCGTCGAACTGGAGGACGCGCGGCCCTACGCCTGGCTGCCGGGACAGCATGTGCAGCTGCTGCTGGAAGACGGCAGCCGGCGCAACTTCTCCATCGCCAACGTACCGGTCGCCGCTACGCCGGACTCCCTTGCTTCGGTCGCTACAGCTTCGGTCGCCACAACTGCGAGCCCCGCTGCTTCGAGCGCCACGATGTCGGGCGACTCCGCGTCGCACGTCGCCGAGCGCGATGCGTCCGGGCCGGTCCGGCTGGAGTTCCACATCCGCCGCATGCCCGGCGGCGTCTTCACCGACGGCATCCTGCCGCGCCTGGCGCCGGGCGATGCGCTGACCTTGGAAGGCCCGCTGGGCGCCTGCGTCTGGCCCGGGGATGGCTGGCGCCACGGTGCGCCGGGCAGTTTGCCGAAAGGCTCATCGAGTGGTTCACAAGACGGTCCGGACCATCTGGTATTGCTGGCCACCGGCACGGGTTTCGCGGGCGTGTTCCCCATCCTGATGGCCGCGCTGCACGACCGGCGCATGGCATCGGTGACCCTGTACTGGGGCGGCCGGACGCCGGACGACTGCTACGCCGCGCCGCTGCTGAATGCGCTGCAGGGCAAGCATGCGGGCCTGCGCTGGCATGCCGCGCTGTCGGACACGACGCGGGAACACGCCGTCGAGCTGGACGGCGGCGGCGCACGGACGCGATCCAGCGCGTCCGCGCCACCCCGCGTCCAGGACCTGGCGCTGGCCGCCGGCCACGACTGGACCCGCAGCGTGGTCTACGCCTGCGGCAATCCCGCGATGGTGCGCGAGGCCCGCGCCCGGCTCGTCGAGGCGGGCCTGCCGCGCGCGCGCTTCCTGTCGGAAGCCTTCCTGCCCTCGGCCGCCGGCGCCGCCGTCGATGCGCCGCCGCGCCACGAACATGCCTGGGAACGCGTCGGCCAGCGCTTCACGATGGCGGGCATCCTGGACGCGCGCCAGCGCTCCCTGGACGCCGTGCGCGACATCGCCGCGCTGATCCGCCCCGGCATGACGACGCGCGACGCCGTCAATGCCGCCGACGCCCATCTGCGCGGCATGGGCGCCTCGCACAACTGGCATCCGACTTATGTTCGCTTCGGCGCCGACACCCAGTCGCCGGCGGTGCAGCCGACGGATTTCCAGCGCGTGCTGCGGGATGACGACACCTTCGTGGTCGACATCGGTCCAGTCTGGGACGGCTACGAAGGTGATTACGGCGACACCTTCGTCACCGGCCGCGACGATGCCGGCGCGCGCTGCGCCCGCGCCGCGCGCGAGGTCTTTCGCCGCGCCCGGCTCGACTGGCTGGCCGGCGCGACCGGCGAGGCGCTGTACGACCGCGCCGACGCCTATGCCCGCGAATACGGCTGCGCGCTGGTGCGCGAGATCCCCGGCCACCGCGTCTCGGATTTCCCGCACGCGCTGTACGGCAAGCACAAGCTGGCGCACGCCGACTTCGCGCCCGCCGACGGCATCTGGGTGCTGGAGATCCAGGTGCGCGACCTGGCGCTGCCGGTCGGCGCCTTCTATGAAGACGTGCTGTTGCGCGAGGCCTGAAGCGACGCGCGCCGACCTTCAACCGGACCGTTACGCCCAGGCTTCAGCCAGGCCGCTGCGCTTCCGGCAGATCGTCGCGCTTCAATCCGGCAGTTGCGGCTCGACCAGCCGCTTCAACTGCTCCAGCGATTCCTGCCAGCCCAGGTAGCACATCTCCGTCGGGATCATCTCGGGAATGCCTTCCTGCACGACGCTGATCTCGGTGCCGCAGGACACCTCGCGCAGCGTGACGCGGGTCTGCATCTGGCCGGCCATGCTGGCGTCGTCGAACTGATCGGAGTAGCGGATGACCTGGTTCGGCACCAGTTCCAGATAGGTGCCGCCAAAGGAATGGCCATGCCCCGTCCCGAAATTGCGGAAGGTCATGCGGTGCTTGCCGCCGACCTTGGCGTCCAGTTCATGCACCTGGCATAGATAGCCATAGGGCGGCAGCCATCGCGCAACCGCGTCGCGGTCCAGGAAGGCGTTGTAGACGCGCTCGGCGGGCGCGCGCAGGACACGGTGCAGGGTGACGGTTCCGGTAGCCATGGAAAGCTCCTTCGCAAAGAGTGGGTCGTACTGGCACGACGACTGGGAGTCGGGGAAATCGACAGACCCGCACCTGGGATAAACCCTAGGCCTTCCAAGCCGGCGGCACGATCGCTGCCCCCGCCACGGCAAGGACGTCAGGGCGCGAGGCCCCGGCCCTGCGACTGGCGCGCATCCAACGCGCGCAACAGCAGATTGGCCACCGCGTGCGCGTCCCCGCCTCCGTTGACGACCGCCGCCACGAAAGCGCGGCGGTCGATGTCATAGGCCACGACGGCGCTGATGCCCGGCCCGCCGCCGCTGTGCCCAAGCCAGCGCAAGCGGCCGCCACGGTCGGGGATGTCATAGACCATCGTGCCCAGACCATAGTACATCCCGGGCTGGAAGCCCCGGTGCGTCTCGCCCAGCATCGCTTGCAGGCTGGCGGGGCTCAACAGCTCGCCATCCAGCAACGCCTGCTCGAAACGGACCATGTCGGCGGCGGACGCGAGCAGCGCGCCGGCCGCGCCGGGCTCGGCCAGGTCCAGCGCCGGGCTGCCGTCCGCCGTCGACGGTGGCGCCACGCCGACCAGGGACGTGGCGTCCGTCACCACGCGCATGTGCCGCAGGCCCAGCCGGTCGATCACGCGCGCCTGGATTTCGTCCTGCCAGGGCCGGCCCGTGACGCGGGCGACTATCGCGCCCAGCAGCCGATAGCCGGAGTTCGAGTAGCGCCAGCAGGCGCCGGGTGGGAACAGCGCGCCATGGCGCGCCAGGATGTCCAGCTCCTCCTGCTGCGTGTAGGGGCCGCGCTTGCCCTGGGCCGCCCGCGCCTCATTGGCGCTGTACAGGCCGCTGGTGTGGGCCAGCAGTTGCGCGATGGTGATGCGCTCGGCATTGGGCAGCTTCGCCGCGTCGGGCAACCGCTGTGCAAGCGTATCCGACAGGCTCAGCCTGCCTTCGTCGGCCAGTTGCAGGACCACGGCGGCGATGGCCTGCTTGCCGGCGCTGGCCCAGGCATACAGAGGCTCGGCAGAGCCTTGCGCCGCGCTCCAGCTGCCTTGTCCGGGCAAGGCCACGGCCGCGCTCATCGAGGAGGCCGGCAAGCGCGAGACGGCCAGGTCGAACGCGCCTTGCAGCCGGCCGGACAAGGCCGGGGCCAGCGCGCCTTGCAGGCTGGCGCGGCCAGGCAAGGTTTCCGGCTGGAACGGCGGCGCCGCGTCCGCCTGGCACACGGGCGGTGGCTGGACGGTGGCGGGCGTACCGCCGCGCGGCCCCGCGCCGCCGCACCCGGCCAGGGCCAGAACCAGGACCAGCGCGGCCACGCCGGCCTCGATCCGGCGCCATGGCGAACCCGACGCCGCCCCGCCGTCCGTATTGCCCTGCCCTGCGTTCCCGCTCATATCCGCTGTCCTGGGTGGAGGATGACGAGCGCCATTGTCGGGCTTTTTTCATTGCCGGGCCGCCCCAAGATGAAAAGCGCCCCCCTCGGGGGGGCAGCAAGCGCACGTAGTGCGCGCGGCGTGGGGGGTATTTTTCATTGCCGGGCCGCCCCAAGATGAAAAGCGCCCCCCTCGGGGGGCAGCAAGCGCGCGCAGTGCGCGCGGCGTGGGGGTATTTTCATGACCGCTGAAACCGTCGTCGGCGCGGCGCTCACCAGTTGATCCGCACTCCCAGGTTGCCCTGCACCGTTTCGCGCCGCTCGCCGCCCAGGTTGAAGCCATATCCCGCCGACGCGTAGACGCTGACCCGCTCGCTGGCCTTGACCGAGACGCCCAGCCCCAGGCGCGCCTGGGTGCCGCCCATGGCCGACGTGCTGGTGGTGTCGCCGCTGAAGTCGACCTTGTCGCGTCCGCCCAGCGTGTGCTCCAGGTCCGCCCGCACATAGGGCTTCCAGGTGGCGCCCTTGGCCTGGTACTCGCCCTGCAGCCGCGCGCCAACGCGGCCGATGAGCGCGTTCTTCGGCGCGAAGGACACGTCCGACGCGGAATCCCTGACCGAATCGATGCGGGTGTTCTGGTAGATGATCTGCGCCTGCGGCTCCAGGCTCAGGTTGGGCTTGAGCGCGATCGGCAATCCCGTTTCGACCGACGCGGTGAAGGCGCGGCCCTTGGTGGACGAGGTATCCCCCGCCGTGGACTTGGGATTGACCTTCAGGTGGCTGCCCATGATGACGGTGTCGGTGTACCAGCCGCCGGGGCCGATATGGGTCCAGTAGCCGCCCAGGCTGTAGGAATCGATGGCGAGCTTGCCGGCGCGGTAGCCGCGTTGCCCCATCGCGTCGCCGCGCACGTCGCCGTCGGCGCGCGCGTAGCCCAGGAACACGCCGTAGCGGTCCTGGTGGCCGCTGTCGCCAACGCGCGCGTACAGATCCTGGCCTGCCTGCATGCCGAACACGTTGCCGCTGAACGACTGGCCCACCGTACCGTCGCGGCGCTCCGAGAAATGATCGCCCCAGGTGCGCGCCCAGCCCGCCGGCAGGCGGCCGGCGCCGGTCAGCAGATCCTGGTTGCCCTGGCGGTCGTGGAAGGTGCCGATCTGCTGCACCGCCAGTTCGCGCGCCAGCGACGGCACTTCGGTATAGATCGACACACCGGGCCGGTAGATCGGCTTGGGATCGACGACGGGCGTCAGCTCCGAGCGCAGGTACCAGTTCTGCTCCGTGCCGGGCGTCACGCCGCCTCGGAACAGCATGTACGAATAGGCACCCGCGTAGATCCCGCCGCTGGTGAAGGCGCCGGGCGCGGTGGTGCCGCCGTTGATGGCCTGCACCACCTGGATGCCGTCGCCGGTGGTCTTGGCGCCCGGCCCGGCCTGGTTCGTGATGCGCAGCGCCGTCGCGCCCGTTGCCGCGCCGCCGTCCACCACCAGCTTGTCCGACGGCGAGGCGTCCGCGCCCAGGTAGGTATTCAGCGACAGTACACCGGACTGGCCCACGTAATTGCCGGTGATGGTCAGCCGGTTGCCCGGATTGGCCCCGGCCAGGTTGACCGTGCCGCTGTTGACCAGGTTGCCGGTGATGGCGAAGGCGCCCGCGCCGCCGCCCAGGCCGGGCAAGGCATCGGCCACCGCCAGCGTGCCGGCGTTGCTGACGTTGCCCTTGACGCTGCCATAGCCGCCGAAGGTGGCGCCGCCCTGCACCGTCACCGCGCCACCGTTGATCGCCGCGCCGGCATGCGAAGCATCGCCCACGGCCAGCGCGCCAGCCGTCACCGTGGTGCCGCCGGTGTAGCCGTTGATGGCGTTGAACACGGTCGTGCCCCCGCCCTGCTGGATCACCTGCCCGCTGCCGTTGATCACGTCGGCCTGGACATAGCGGTCCGCGCGGTTGAACGCCAGCACCCCGTCATTGCTGACCGTGCCCATGATGTTGCCGCTGGTGCCACCGTTGCCCACCTGCAGCGTGCCCGCCTTGATGATGGTGACGCCATCCTTGACGACGGTGCCGCTGCCATAGCTGTTGCTGCCCGTCAGGATCGCGGTGCCGGCGCCCAGCTTGGTCAGCGAGCCGGCGCCGCCGATGTTGCCGGCCAGCGTCAGCGTGGTGCCGGCCAGCGGTTCCACGCCGCCCCCTTGCGCGCCCAGCATGATGGCGCGTGATTGCGCGAGACTTTGCGTGGTGCGCAAGGTGCCGGCGTTCATGCCGATGGCCGTGCCCGCCGCGCCCAGCGCGGTATCGCTGGCGATCTGCACGGTGCCGCCGTTGATGTCGGTGCCGCCCGTGTAGGTATTGGCGGCGTTCAGCACCAGCGTGCCCAGGTCGGTCTTGACCAGCCGCGATGCGCCGGTCAACACGCTATCCACGGTAGTGACGTAGCCCGCGCCCAGGCTGCTGCCGTCGCCGACGCGGAGGGTCGTGCCGCCGCCGGCGTCCGGCACCAGCTCGATGGCGCCGCCCAGCAGGCGATAGCCGTTGCTGGCGAATTGCATGCCGCCGCTGCGCACCTGGCCCAGGCTGTTGTCCACGGTAACGTTGCCGGGCGCGGCCATGAAGATGGCGAATGTGGCGTCGGCATACGGCGCGTTGGGCACGCCCAGCGAATTGGTCCAGTTGTCGTTGCCCGCCGGGTTCTGCCACAGGCCGTCGCCACCGTCGACCGTGCCGTTGTTCTTGCCCGCCACGGCCGCGCCGTCCCAGAAGTTCAGGTTCAGGCCGGCGGTGTTGACCAGGTTGACCTGCTTGGCGACGGCCGTCTGGACCGAAAACGACGGCGACGGAATCGTGCCGATGGCCAGGCCGTTATTGGTCAGCGCGCCGTCGTAGCTGATGACGCGGTAGACGCCCGGATCGAAGCTGCCGCCGGGCGGCGTGGCCACGTTCAGCGTGCCGTCCAGCACCAGGTCGCCCTTGACGATGGTCAGGTCGTTGAGCGGGCCGCCCACCACGCCGGCCTGGCCGAAGTTATAGGCCAGCTTGGCCGCGTTGCCGAGCGTCAGGTTGCCGTTGATGGTCAGCGTGCCGGGCGCGCCGGTGGTGTCGCCGGGCGCCAGGGTGCCAGCCACGAGCGCGTCTCCGCCGATGATGCCGGTGCCGCCCAGCGTGGCGGTCGGCAGCACGAATGTCTGTCCCGTGGCGGCGGTCTGGTCGCCGTTGATATAGAGGGATCCGAAATTCACCAGCGTCGAGCCCGCATAGGAGTTGTTGCCGCTGAGCACCGTCTGGCCGGCGCCTTCTTGCACCAACTGGCCAGTGCCCGAGATCAGGCCGGTCATCAGCACGTCGTTGCTGCGCTCGATCACCAGTTTCGAGTTGTTGAGGATGTCGCCGGTCACCGATCCGGTGGTGCCGCCGGCGCCCAGCCGCAGGGTGCCGGCGGAAATGACGGTGCCGCCGCTATAGGTGTTGTCGCCGGTCAGGAAGGTGTCGCCCACGCCCTGCTGCACCAGCTTGCCGCTGCCGCGTATGGGGCCGGCGAGCACGACGTTGTTGTTGCGGTCCACGACCAGCGTGCCGGCGTTCGAGATCGGGCCGGCCACGCTGCCCGTCCCGCCGCCATTGCCCAGTTGCAGCGTGCCGGCCGAGATCGTGGTGCCGCCGGCGTAGGTGTTGTCGGCGGTCAGCACCGTGGTGCCGGCGCCGGCCTGCGTGACCGTGCCGCCGCCGCTGATCAGGCCGCCGAAGGTATACGCGTCGCTGCGGTTGAACACCAGCGCGCCGTTGTTGGCAACGTCGCCGACGATGCTGCCCGTCGTGCCGCCCGCGCCCAGCTGCAACCTGCCCGCCGAGATCGTGGTGCCGCCGGTGTAGTTGCTGTTGCCCGTCAGCACCGTCGTGCCGCTGCCCTGCTGCGTGACGCTGCCGGTGCCGCTGATGAAGCCGCCGAAGGTGTAGGTGTCGCCGCGGTTGAACACCAGCGAACCATTGTTGGTGACGTTGCCGCCGATGCTACCCGTCGCCCCGCCAGCCCCTAGCTGCAAGGCGCCGGCGGAAATCAGCGTGCCGCCGGTGTAGTTGCTGTTGCCGGTCAGCACGGTGGTGCCAGAGCCCATCTGTTCGACGTTGCCCGCGCCGCTGATGATGCCGCCGTAGGTATACGTGTTGCTGCGGTTGAAGGCCAGCGTGCCGCTGTTGCTGACGTTGCCGAGGATGCTGCCCGCCGTCGAGCCGCCCGCACCCGAGCCCAGCTGCAGCGTGCCGGCGGCGATCGTGGTGCCGCCCGTATAGCCGTTGTCCGCGCCCAGGGTCAGCGTGCCGGTGCCCAGCTTGCTCAGCGCGCCGCTGCCGCCGACGGCGCTGGTGATGCCGAAGTTGGTGCCCGCCGCGACATTGATGCTGCCGCCGCTCGCGCCCAGCGTGGTGGCGCGCGCCGTGTCGAACGTCGCGGTCGTGGCCAGCGTGCCGCCATTGAGCGACAGCGCGCCCGCCAGATCGCCCATGTTGCTGTCCTGCGAGACCTGCAGCGTGCCGCCGTTGACGGCCGTGCCGCCGGTATAGGTGTTGACGCCAGACAGCACCAGCGTGCCCAGGTCGGTCTTGACCAGCCGGGCCGCGCCGTCGAGCACGGCCGAGATGGTCGCCGTATAGCCGGCGCCGTCGGCCGAGCCCGCGCCCACCCGGATGACGGCCTCGTTGGGACCGCCGCCGCCCGTGGGCGTGCCCGTCAGGGTCAGCTTGTCGCCGGCGGCATTGCCTTGCAGCACATAGCCATCGGTGGCGAACTGCATGCCCTGCACGTTGATCGGTCCGTTGCTCGTGCTGTCGACCAGCACCGTGCCGCTCTGGCCGGTGAAGACGGCGAAGGCGCCCTGGCTCCAGGGCGCATTGACCGAGCCGGCGGCATCGGTCCAGTTGTCGTTGACGCCACCCGGCGCCACCCAGGTGCCCGCGCCGCCGTTGACCTGGTTGTTGTTCTTCGGGCCGGCATCGCCATCCCAATAGTTCAGCGTCAGGCCATTGGTGTAGGCCAGGTTGACCTGCTTGTCCACCGAGGTCTGGATGAAATAGTCGGCGGCGTTGGCGCCGGCCGGCAGCGTGCCCAGCGTCAGGCCCGCGGGGTTGGACAGCGTACCGCCGTAGTTGATGATGCGGTAGATGCCGACATCGAAGCGCCCGCCCGGCGACAGCGCCACGTTGAGCTTGCCGCCCAGGGCAACGTTGCCGCCCACATTGGTCAGGTCGTTGAGGGGGCCGCCGGCCACATTGGCCTGGCCGAACGAGTAATTCAGCGCCGTGCCGCTGCCCAGCGCCAGATTGCCCTTGATCGTCAGCGTGCCGGGCGCGGGGCCGTTGTCGCCGGGCGACAGCGTGCTGTTGCCCGTCAGCGTCACGTCGCCGCCAATCACGCCCTTGCCGCCCAGCGTAGCGTTGTTGACGGTGGTGGCGCCGGTGGCGGCGGTCTGGTCGCCGTTGACGTACAGGCCGCCGGCGCTCACGGTGGTCGCGCCCGTGTAGCTGTTGTTGCCGCTGAGCACCGTGGTGCCCGCGCCCTGCTGCGTGACCGAGCCCGTCCCGCTGATGACGCCGCCAAAGGCGTAGCCGTTGCCGCGATTGAAGACCAGGCCGCCGTTGTTCACGACATTGCCGACGATGCCGCCCGTGGCGCCGCCCGCGCCCAGTTGCAGCGTGCCCGCCGAAATCGTGGTGCCGCCCGTGTAGGTGTTGTCGGCGGTCAGGATGGTCGTGCCGCCGCCCAGCTGCGTGACGCTGCCCGTGCCGCTGACGAGCCCGCCAAAGGTGTAGCTGTTGCTGCGGTTGAAGGCCAGCGTGCCGTTGTTGGCCACGTTGCCCAGGATGCCGCCCGTGGCCGAGCCCCCCGCCCCGGAACCCAGCTGCAGCGTCCCGGCGGAAATCGTCGTGCCGCCGGCATAGCCGGCGTCGGCGTGCAGGACCAGCGTGCCGCTGCCCAGCTTGCTCAGCGCGCCGCTGCCGCCAACGGCGCTGGTGATGCCGAAGTTGGTGCCCGCCGCGACATTGATGCTGCCGCCGCTCGCGCCCAGCGTGGTGGCGCGCGCCGTGTCGAATGTCGCGGTCGTGGCCAGCGTGCCGCCATTGAGCGACAGTGCGCCCGCCAGGTCGCCCATGTTGCTGTCCTGCGAGACCTGCAGCGTGCCGCTGTTGATGGCCGTGCCGCCGGTGTAGGTATTGACGCCAGACAGCACCAGCGTGCCCAGGTCGGTCTTGACCAGCTTGGCCGCGCCGGCCAGCGTAGCGGCGATGGCGGCGGTATAGCCGGCGCCGCCCGCCGTGCCGTCGCCCACGCGGATCACGGCCTCGTTCGGCCCACCGCTCACGGGCACGCCGACCAGCGTCAGCGCATCCAGCGCGGTGTTGTTCACCAGCGTGTAGCCGTTGGCGGCGAACTGCATGCCCTGCGTCAGCAGCGGACCGTTGATGATGCTGTCCACGCTGACGATGCCGCTCTGCCCCATGAACACGGCGAAGGCGCTCTGGGTCCACGGCGCGTTCAGCGCGCCGTCCATGCCGGTCCAGTTGTCATTGGTCAGCGCGCCGTTGGCTGTCCAGACACCCGACCCGCCATTGACCTGGCCGTCGTTCTTGGGGCCGATGGCGCCGTCCCAGTAGTTCAGCGTCAGGCCATTGGTGTTGACCAGGTTGACCTGCTTGTCCACCGAGGTCTGGATGAAATAGTTGCCCGGCGAGGGCACCGTGCCCAGCGCCAGCGTGCCGCTGCGCGTGCCGGCGTAGTTGATCACCCGGTAGACGCCCGGGTCGAACGAGCCGCCGGCCGAGGTCTGCACATTGAGCGTGCCGCCCAGCGCCAGATTGCCGCCCACGTTGGTCAGGTCATTGAACGGGCCGCCCACCACGCCGGCCTGGCCGAACGAATACGCCAGCGTGGACCCGCCCTGCAAGGTCAGGTCGCCGCCGACCGTCAGCGTGCCCGGCACCGCGCCGACGCCGCCGGGCGCCAGCGTGCCGCCGGACTGGACCGTGACATTGCCGCCCAGCCGGCCCGTGCCGCCCAGCGTGGCGCCGTTGCCGACCGTGGCCGGACCCGTGCCGGTCTGCGCGCCGTTCACATACAGCGCGCCGCCCGTCACCGAGGTCGGGCCGGCGTAGCTGTTGTTGGCGGTCAGGATGGTCGTGCCGGCGCCGATCTGGCTAAGGCCGCCGGTGCCGGTGACGAGGTTGCCGAAGGTGAACTGATCGCTGCGGTTGAAGGCCAGCATGCCATTGTTGGCGACGGCGGACGCGCCCGGCAGACTGCCCGAGGCCCCGCCATTGCCCAATTGCAGCGTGCCGGCGGCGATGGTGACGCCGCCGGCCCAGCTATTGGCGTTGCTGGTCAGCACGATGGTGCCGGCGCCGTCCTTGGTCAGCGCGCCGGCGCCGGTGATCGCCTGGGTCAGCGTGCCGGTCACGCCGGCATTGGCGCTGAGTGTGCCGTTGTTGGCGGTCACGCTGACGGCTCGGCCGGAACCCAGTGTGAAGCTGCTGTTGAACGCCAGCGCGCCGCCGTCCAGCGTCACGCCGCCGCTGCCGGCGCCCAGCGCGTTGTCGGCGCCGACCACGACGGTGCCGCCCTGGATGCGCGTGCCGCCCTGGTAGGTATTGGCCCCGCTCAGCGTCAGGATGCCGGCCGCGATCTTGCTGACCGAGCCGGTGCCGCTGATCGTGCCGGCATAAGTGCCGTTGTCCGGCTGGTTGAACAACACCAGCCCGTTGTTGGTCACGCTGGGCGGCAGGCTTTGCGCGCGGGCTTCCAGCGTGCCGGCCGGATCGACCCTGACCGAGCCGTTGAAACCGGCATTGTTGCCCGTCAGGGCCAGCGTGCCGTCCTGCACCTGCACCGCCAGCGGCGTGCCGCCGCCATTGCTGCCGACCGAGCCGGACAAGGTCCACTTGCCGTCGCCGGTCTTGATCAGCGATTGGAAATTGCTGATGGTGCCGGGCAAGGTATCGCTGGACCCTTGCTCGCCCGCCAGCGACAGGCTGTTGGTGCCGCCGCCGCCGTTGAAACCGCCGGTGATGACCGAGCCCGGATACAGCGTGAGCGAGTCGTTGCCGCTGGCGAAGGTCAGGCTGCCGCGCACGGTGGCGCCGCTGCGGTTGATGAAGCTGACGTCGCCGCTGCCGCTGTTGCCGATGACGTTGCTGCTGGTGCCGTTGCCCGCCTGGATGATGCCGTAGTTGTCGACCGTGTTGGCCGCGCCCTTGCTGCGGTCCTCGAACCAGATCGCGGCGGCGTTACCCCCCGAGATCAGCCCATAGTTGAGGATGGTGTTGCCCGCGCCCATGACGTTGACGGCCTCGCCATTGGCCTGCGTGCCCAGCGCCTGGATCTTGGCGCCCGCCGACACCGTGAGCGTGCCGCTGGAACCGAACTCGACGGTGTTGTTGCCGGCCGTCCATAAGCCCGCGCCGGAGGTGGCCGTATTGCTGACTACAGCGCCGGCGCCTAGAAAAATGGTGGCGTTGTCGCCCAGGCTGATGGCGTTGGCGTTGCCCACCGCGAGCTGGGCGTTGGGCTGCAGGGTGACGGACGCGCCGGACGCGGTGGCAGGCCCCTGGCCGATCGGCGCGGTCGCGGGATTCGGCGCGCTGGTGTTGCAGGTGGTGCTGGTCCCGGAGGTGACGCAGGCCGCGTAGGCGGCCGGACCGGGCCAGCCGCCGAACAGGGCCGCGCCAATCAGCAGGCTCAGGCGCCGCGGCACCAGGACAAGGGACTGCTTCCGTTCTCGCATGCCATCCTCCAGCCAGGATAGACCGCGGGGCACGCATCGCGGCTCGCCAATGCGGCAGCCCACCCGGTGGCGGTTTACGCTGCCGGATTTGCGAATAATTTCCGCGGCACGACTCAGGGGGAAAATCTGATAATTAACGCAGCAAGAAAGGCGGCCTTTGATTTACTTTGACACGAATCATTAATACCAATCAAGCACAAAAACAAAAAAATCCATATCCATGTAAATTAGTGAATACATATTCGAAGATATTCGACCAATATCCACAAAAGTTCCGATGCAGGGCTGTATCCGTGTATTTTTTCAGCCCACGACACGCCTTTTTTCCTTACTCGGGCAAGGACGGCATGGTGCCTCCCGAGATACACGCTCCTGGATTGGCGCGATGAAATTCCACGCCCTTCCTGATCGGGGTAAATCATTCATCAAGACTCCAACCCTTGAATAATTCCCAGCCAACCGTCCAGGGGCAGGCGTATTTAATGCAATCGATATTTCCTGGAAATATCCCCTTTTCATGGAAAAACTGAAACGCCAAAAATAATCACAAAAATGTGATGTTCATTATTTTCCGCATATATATCGAATACCCGTGGCGACCGGACTCGTCGCCTCCTCAGGCGCCGAGCCCGGCGATCCGCCGTTCACCAGCGGATCCGCACGCCCAGATTGCCCTGCACCGTCTCGCGCCGCTCGCCGCCCAGGTTGAAGCCGTAGCTGGCGGACGCGGAGACGCTGACGCGGTCGCTGGCGTCCACGGCAACGCCCAGGCCCAGCCTGGCCTGGGTGCCGCCCATGCCCGACGCGGTGGTCGCGCCGCCGCTGAAGCTGACCTTGTCGCGTCCGCCCAGCGTGTGCTCCAAGTCGGCCCGCACATAGGGCTTCCAGGTCGCGCCCTTGGCCTGGTACTCGCCCTGCAGCCGCGCGCCGACGCGGCCGATGAGCGCGTCCTTCGGCGCGAAGGACACGTCGGACGCGGAATCCCTGACCGAATCGATGCGAGTGTTCTGGTAGATGATCTGCGCCTGCGGCTCCAGGCTAAGGTTGGGCTTGAGCGCGATCGGCAATCCCGCTTCGACCGACGCGGTGAAGGCGCGGCCCCGGGTGGCCCGGGTATCACCGGCGCTGGAGGTGGGATTCAACTTCAGGCGACTGCCCAGGATGACGGTGTCGGTGTACCAGCCGCCGGGTCCGACGTGAGTCCAGTAGGCGCCCGCGCTGCGGGACTGGATGCCGAGCTTGCCGGCGCGGTAGCCGCGTTGCCCCATGGCGTCCCCCTTCACGTCGCCATTGGCGCTCGCATAGCCCAGGAACACGCCGTAGCGATCCTGGTGGCCACTATCGCTCGTGCGCGCGAGCAGGTCCTGGCCAACCTGCATGCCGTATGTATTGCCGCTGAACGATGCTCCCACCGTGCCGTCGCGGCGGTCCGAGAGATGATCGCCCCAGGTGCGCGCCCAGCCCGCGCGGCGATCGCCGAACCGTTCCTCGTTGCCTCGGCGGTCGTGGAAAGTGCCGATCTGCTGTACCGCCAACTCACGCGCCAGCGACGGCGCCACGCCATAGATCGATACGCCCGGCCGGTATATCGGCCTGGATGCGGCATCGGACTTGAGCTCCGAGCGCAGATACCAGTTCTGCTCGCTGCCTGCGGTGACGCCGCCACGGAACAGCCTGTAGGCATAAGCGCCCGCGTAGACCCCTGCGCTGGTGAAGGCGTCGGACGCGGTGGTGCCGCCGTTGATGACCTGCACCACCTGGATGCCGTCGCCTGTGGTCTTGGCGCCGGGTCCCGCCTTGTTGGCGATGCGCAGCGCCGTCGCGCCCGACGCCGAACCGCCGTCCACCACCAGCTTGTCGGACGGCGAGGCGTCGGCGCCCAGGTAGGTGTTCAGCGACAGCGCGCCGGACTGGCCCACGTAGTTGCCGGTGATCGTCAGTCGGTTGCCGGGCCTGGCGCCCGCCAGGTTCACCGTGCCGCTGTTGCTCAGATTGCCCACGATGGCGAAGGCGCCCGCGCCGCCGCCCAGTCCGGGCAAGGCATCAGCCACCGCCAGCGTGCCGGCGTTGCCGACGTTGCCCTTGACGCTGCCATAGCCGCCGAAGGTGGCGCCGCCCTGGACCGTCACCGCGCCACCGTTGATCGCCGCGCCGGCATGCGAGGCATCGCCCACGGCCAGCGCGCCAGCCGCCACCGTGGTGCCGCCGGTGTAGCCGTTGACGGCGTTGAACACGGTCGTGCCCCCGCCCTGCTGGATCACCTGCCCGCTGCCGTTGATCACGTCTGCCTGGACATAGCGGTCCGCGCGGTTGAACGCCAGAGTCCCGTCGTTGCTGACCGTTCCCAGGATATTGCCGCTGGTCCCGCCATCGCCAACCTGCAGCGTGCCAGATTTGATGAGGGTGACGCCGTCCGTGGCCAAAACGCCGTCGCCATAGCTGTTGTTGCCAGTCAGGATCGCGGTGCCGACGCCCAGCTTGGTCAGCGAGCCGGCGCCGCCAATACTGCTGGCCAGCGTCAGCGTGGTGCCGGCCTGCGGCTCGACGCTGCCCCCTCGCGCGCCAAGTGTGATGGCGCGCGATTGCGTGAAGCTCCGCGTGGTGCGCAGTGTGCCGTCATCCAGGCGGATGGCGGTGCCGGCCGCGCCCAGCGCCGCGTCATCGGCGATCTGCAGCGCGCCGCCGTTGATCTCCGTGCCGCCCGTGTAGGTGTTGACGCCATTCAGGGCGAGCGTGCCCAGGTCGGTCTTGACCAGCCGCGCGCCGCCCGTCAGTGCGGCGTCCACGGTGGCGGTGTAGCCGGCGCCCGGGCCGGCGCCGTCGCCCACGCGTATCATCGCGCCTCCGCCGGCGTCCGGCGCCAGCTCGATGGCGTCGCCCAGCAGGCGATAGCCGTCGCTGGCGAACTGCATGCCGCCGCTGCGCACCTGGCCCAGGCTGTTGTCCACCGTGACCTTGCCGGCCGCCGCCATGAAAATGGCGAAAGAGCCGTCGCCATAGGACGCGTTGAGCGTGCCCCGCGAGTTGGTCCAGTTGTCGTTGCCCGTGGCGTGCTGCCAATGGCCATCGCCGCCGTCGACCCTGCCATTGTTTTTGTCGGCCGTGGCTGACCCGTCCCAGACGTTCAGACTCAAGTCTCCCATGTGGACCAGGTTGATCTGCCCGGCCACGGCCGTCTGGAGCGAGAAGGACGGTGCTGGAATCGTGCCGATGGCCAGGCTCTTGTCGGTCAGCGCGCCGCCGTAGCTGATGATGCGGTAGACGCCCGGATCGAAGCGGCCGCCGGGCGACGTCACGACGTCCAGCGTGCCGCCCAGGACCAGGTCGCCCTTGACGATGGTCAGGTCGTTGAGCGGGCCGCCCACCACGCCGGCTTGGCCGAGGCTGTAGGCCAGCCTGGACCCATCGTCCAGCGTCAGCTTGCCGTTGATCGTCAGCGTGCCGGGCGCGCCCGTCGCGCCGCCGGGCGACAGCGTGCCGGCCACGCGCACGTCTCCACCGATGATGCCGGTGCCGCCCAGCGTGGCGGTCGGCAGCACGAATGCCTGTCCCGTGGCGGCGGTCTGGTCGCCGTTGATATGGAGCGATCCCTTGAGCACCTCGGTCATGCCCGTGTAGGCATTGTTGGCGCTCAGCACCGTCTGCCCCGAGCCCGCCAGCGTGAACCGGCCCGAGCCCGAGATCAGGTTCGTCATCGACACCAGGTCGCCACGGTCGATTGTCAGCGCGGCGTTGTTGAGGATATTCCCGCGCACCGAGCCGCTTGCGCCGCCATCGCCCAGCCGCAGCGTGCCGGCCGAGATGGTGGTGCCGCCGGTATAGGCGTGATCAGCCGTCAGCACCGTGACGCCGGCTCCCGCCTGCGTGAGCGTGCCGCTGCCGTCGACGAGTCCGCCGAAGGTGTAGGCGTCGCTGCGGTTGAAGACCAAGGCGCCGTTGTTGCTCACATCGCCGACGATGCTTCCCGTCGTCCCGCCCGCGCCCAGCTGCAACGCGCCCGCCGAGATCATGGTGCCGCCGGTGTAGCGGTTGTCGGCCGTCAGCACCGTCGTCCCGCCGCCCCGCTGCGTGACGCTGCCGGTGCCGTCGATGGCGCCGCCGTGGGTGTAGGCATTGCCACGGTTGAACACCAGCGCGCCGTTGTTGGTCACGTCGCCGGCAATGCCGCCGGTCGCGCCGCCCGCGCCCAGCTGCAGCGTGCTGGCCGAGATGAGCGTGCCGCCCGTGTAGTCGCTGTCGCCGGTCAGCACCGTGGTGCCCCCGCCCTGCAGCGTGACCGAGCCCGAGCCGCTGATGGCGCCGGCATGGGCGTAGGTATTGTCGCGATGGATGATCAGGCGACCGTTGTTGACCACGTCTCCGACGATGCCGCCGGCTGCACCGCCCGCGCCCAGCTGCAGCGCGCCCGCCGCGATGGTGGTGACGCCGGTGTAGCGGTTGTCGGCGGTCAGCGCCGTGGTTCCGCTACCCATCTGTGTGACCGCGCCACTGCCGCTGATCTGGCCGCCGAAGGTGTAGGCATCGCTGCGATTGAAGGCCAGCACGCCATTGTTGGCCACATCGCCGGCGATGCTGCCCGTCGTGCCGCCCGTGCCCAGCTGCAACGTGCCCGCCGAAATCGTGGTGCCGCCGGAATGGCCGTTGTCCGCATGCAGCGTCAGCGTGCCTGCGCCTCCCTTGGTCAGGGCGTCGTTGCCGCCGATGACGCTGGTGACGCCCAGGCTGGCCCCCGCCGCGACATTGATGCCACCGCCGCCCGTGCCCAGCGTGATGGCGCGCGCCGTGTCGAAGCTGGCGGTCGCGGCCAGCGTGCCGCCAGCCAGCGACAGCGCGCCCGCCGCGAGGCCCAGGTTCTCGTCCCGCGAGACCTGCAGCGTGCCGCCGTTGACGGCCGTGCCGCCGGTATAGGTGTTGACGCCAGACAGCACCAGCGTGCCCAGGTCGGTCTTGACCAGCCTGACCGTGCCGTCGAGCACCGCCGAGATGGCGGCCGTATAGCCGGCGCCGTCGGCCGAGCCCGCGCCCACCCGGATGACGGCATCATCGAGGCCGCCGCCGCCCGAGGGCGTGCCCATCAGGGTCAGCTTGTCTCCAGCCCCGTTGCCCTGCAGGACATAGCCGTCGACGGCGAACTGCATGGCTTGCGCGTAGATCGGCCCATTGGTGGTGCTATCGACCAGAACCGTGCCGCCCTGGCCGGTGAAAACCGCGAAGGTGCCCTGGCTCCAGGCCGCATTGATCGTGCCGGCGGAATCGGTCCAGCTGTCATTGACGCCGCCTGGCGCCACCCAGGTGCCCGCGCCGCCGTTGACCTGGTTGTTGTTCTTCGGGCCGGCATCGCCATCCCAATAGTTCAGCGTCAGGCCATTGGTGTAGGCCAGGTTGACCTGCTTGTCCACCGAGGTCTGGATGAAATAGTCGGCGGCGTTGGCGCCAGCCGGCAGCGTGCCCAGCGTCAGGCCCGCGGGGTTGGACAGCGTTCCGCCGTAGTTGATGATGCGGTAGATGCCGACATCGAAGCGCCCGCCCGGCGACAGCGCCACGTTGAGCTTGCCACCCAGCGACACGTCGCCGTCCACCACGATCAGGTCGTTCAGCGCGCCGCCCGCCACGTTGACCTCGCCGAACGAGTAATCCAGCGCGGTGCCGCTGCCCAGCGCCAGATTGCCCTTGATCGTCAGCGTGCCGGGCGCGGGGCCGTTGTCGCCGGGCGACAGCGTGCTGTTGCCCGTCAGCGTCACATCGCCGCCAATCACGCCCTTGCCGCCCAGCGTAGCGTTGTTGACGGTGGTGGCGTCGGTGGCGGCGGTCTGGTCGCCGTTGACGTACAGGCCGCCGGCGCTGACGGTGGTCGCGCCCGTGTAGCTGTTGTTGCCGCTGAGCACCGTGGTGCCCGCGCCCTGCTGCGTGACCGAGCCCGTCCCGCTGATGACGCCGTCGAGCGTGTGGACATTGCCGCGATTGAAAATCAGGCTGCCGTTGTTGACCACGTTGCCGACAATGCCGCCGATAGTCCCGCCCGCGCCCAACTGCAACGTGCCCCTCGAGATCGTGGTGCCGCCGGTGTAGGTATTGTTGGCGGTCAGGACGGTCGTGCCGCTACCCAGTTGCGTAACACCGCCTGAACCGCTGATCAACCCGCCGAAGGTGTGGCTATTGCTGCGGTTGAAGGCCAGCGTGCCGTTATTGGCCACGTTGCCCACGATGCTGCCCGTGGCCGATCCGCCCGCGCCCGTGCCCGTGCCCGTGCCCAGTTGCAGTGTGCCCGCCGTGATCGTCGTGCCTCGGATATAGCTGTTGTTCGCGTGCAGCGCCAGCGTGCCCGCGCCCGCCTTGCTCAGCGCGCCGCTGCCGCTGATGGCGCTGGTCACGCCCAGGCTGGCGCCTGCCGCGACGTTGATGCCGCTGTCGCCTCCGCCCAGCGTGATGGCGCGCGCCGTGTCGAAGCTTGCCGTCGTGGCCAGCGTGCCGCCATCCAGCGACAGCGCGCCCGCCAGGGCGCCCAGGTTCTCGTCCCGCGATACTTGCAATGTGCCGCCGTTGACCGCCGTGCCGCCGGCATAGGTATTGACGCCGTCCAGCGTCAGCGTGCCACGGTCGGTCTTGACCACCTTGGCCAGGCCATCGAGCACCGTGGAAACCGTTGCCGTATAACCCGCGCCAATCGCCGTGCCGTCGCCCACCCGGATCGCCGCCTCGTTCGGCCCGCTTCCCGTGGCCAGGCCCTTCAAGGTCAGCTGGTCGCCCGCCGCGTTGCCCTGCAAGACATAGCCGTCGACGACGAATTGCATGCTCTGCACGTTGATCTGCCCATTGGTGGTGCTGTCGACCCGCACCGTACCGCTCTGGCCGCCGAAGACCGCGAACGCGTTCTGGTCCCAGGCCGCATTGACCGAGCCGGTGGAATCGGTCCAGTTGTCGTTCACGCCGCCCGGCGCCACCCAGACGCCTGCGCCGCCCTCGACGGCGTTGTTGTTCTTCGGCCCCGCGTTACCGTCCCAATGGTTCAGCGTCATGCCGTTGCTGTATGTAAGGTTGACCTGCTTGTCCACCGAAGTCTGGATGAAGTAGTCGGCGCGATCGGCCCCGGTCGGCAGCGCGCCCAGCGTCAGCGCCGCTGGATTGGACAGCGCGCCGCCGTAGTTGATGACGCGATAGACGCCAACATCCAGGGTGCCGCCCGGCGACAGCGCCACGTTCAGCTTGCCGCCCAGCGACACGTCGCCGTCCACCACGATCAGGTCGTTCAGCGCGCCGCCCGCCACGTTGACCTCGCCGAACGAGTAATCCAGCGCGGTGCCGCTGCCCAGCGTCAGATTGCCCTTGATCGTCAGCGTGCCAGGCTCCGCGCCGTTCGCGCCGGGCGACAGCGTACTGTTGCCCGCCAGCGTCACGTCGCCGCCAATCACGCCCTTGCCGCCCAGCCGGGCGTCGGTCACGGTGGTGGCCCCGGTCGCGGCCGTCTGGTCGCCGTCGATATACAGGCTGCCCGCTGATACCGTGGTCGCGCCCGTGTAGCTGTTGTTGCCGCTGAACACCGTGACGCCCGCGCCCCGCTGCGCAACGGCGCCGGAGCCGCTGACGACCCCGCCGTAGGCGTAGGTGTCGCCGCGGTTGAAGGCCAGCGTGCCATTGTTGCTCACGTTGCCCGCGATGCTGCCCGTCGCGCCGCCCGCGCCCAACTGCAACGTGCCACCCGTGATCATGGTGCCGCCGGTGTAGGTATTGTTGGCGGTCAGGACGGTCGTGCCGCTGCCCAGTTGCGTGACCGAGCCGGTACCGCTGATGCCCCCCCCATGCGCATAGGTATTGCTGCGATTGAAAACCAGGCTGCCGTTGTTGGCGACGTTGCCGACAATCCCGCCAATTGCCCCTCCCGCGCCGAGTTGCAACGCACCCGCCATGATTGTCGTGCCGCCCGTATAGGTATTGGCGGCAGTCAGGATGGTGGTGCCGTTGCCCAATTGCGTAACACCGCCTGAACCGCTGATCAACCCGCCGAAGGTGTGGCTATTGCTGCGGTTGAAGGCCAGCGTGCCGTTATTGGCCACGTTGCCCACGATGCTGCCCGTGGCCGATCCGCCCGCGCCCGCGCCCAGTTGCAGTGGGCCCGCCGTGATCGTCGTGCCTCGGATATAGCTGTTGTTCGCGTGCAGCGCCAGCGTGCCCGCGCCCGCCTTGCGCAGCGCGCCGCTGCCGCTGATGGCGCTGGTCACGCCCAGGCTGGCGCTTGCCGCGACGTTGATGCCGCCGTCGCCTCCGCCCAGCGTGATGGCGCGCGCCGTGTCGAAGCTTGCCGTCGTGGCCAGCGTGCCGCCATCCAGCGACAGCGCGCCCGCCAGGGCGCCCAGGTTCTCGTCCCGCGATACCTGCAATGTGCCGCCGTTGACCGCCGTGCCGCCGGCATAGGTATTGACGCCGTCCAGCGTCAGCGTGCCACGGTCGGTCTTGACCACCTTGGCCAGGCCATCGAGCACCGTGGAAACCGTTGCCGTATAACCCGCGCCAGCCGCCGTGCCGTCGCCCACCCGGATCGCCGCCTCGTTCGGCCCGCTTCCCGTGGCCAGGCCCTTCAAGGTCAGCTGGTCGCCCGCCGCGTTGCCCTGCAAGACATAGCCGTCGACGACGAATTGCATGCTCTGCACGCTGATCTGCCCATTGGTGGTGCTGTCGACCCGCACCGTACCGCTCTGGCCGCCGAAGACCGCGAACGCGTCCTGGTCCCAGGCCGCATTGACCGAGCCGGTGGAATCGGTCCAGTTGTCGTTCACGCCGCCCGGCGCCACCCAGGTGCCTGCGCCGCCGTTGACCCGGTTGTTGTTCTTCGGCCCCGCGTTACCGTCCCAATGGTTCAGCGTCAGCCCATGCGTGTTGATCAGGTTGACCTGCTTGTCCACCGAGGTCTGGATGAAGTAGTCGCCGCGAGCCGCCCCGGTCGGCAGCGCGCCCAGCGTCAGCGCCGCTGGATTGGACAGCGCGCCGCCGTAGTTGATGACGCGATAGACGCCAACATCCAGGGTGCCGCCCGGCGACAGCGCCACGTTCAGCTTGCCGC
>NZ_JCBANG010000041.1:0-54573 GCF_059760905.1 Achromobacter sp. 1011811831 | reverse complement strand
AAACAAAGAAGCCCCCGGACGCGGGAGCGTCCGGGGGCCCTGTGGGCAAAGCGGGTCGCGGCTGCGCGCCGCAAATCTCGCTTAGTTTGCGGCCGGCGCCGCGGCGGGAGCCGGCGCGGCCGTGGGAGCGGGGGCGCCCTTGCCGTGACGTTCCTGCATGCGGGCGTGGCGTTGTTCCATGCGCGCCTGGCGTTCCTTGAGCATGGACGCGACCTGGCTGCGCTGGGCGTCGTTCAGGCTGTCCCAGACGGCCAGCCACTGATCGCGGGCCTGCTTCATCTGGGTGTCGAACTGGCCACGGTTCTGCTCGGACTGCGAGATCAGCGCTCGCGGGTCGAGCTTGCCGCTGTCCAGTTGCGCCTTGAGCAGATCATGACGCTTGGCGCCGGCGGCGCGCATGGCGTCGCGCAAGCCGCGCTGGCTGTCCTGGGCCGTCTTGACCAGGGCCTGCTGCTTGTCATCCAGCTTCAGCTGTTCCAGCTGCTTCTTGGATACGGGCCCCAGGCCGGGGAAATAGACGCCGTCGCGCATGCCCTTGTGGAAGCCGCCGTGGCGGCCCTCATGCATGGCGCCCGGCGCGCCGCCATCGGCCGGCGGCGCGGCAAGCACGGCGCCCGTCGCCACGGTGCCGGCGACGGCAATGGCAATGGCAAGAGCGGCCAGATTCGAACGTAGAGCGTAGCGGGACATGGAGGTCTCCTGAAATTGAAGAAAGCGAGGCCATTGTGCGAGCGGCCCGGTTTCAGCCAGGTTTCGCCCGCGTCCCCCTTGTTTCAGTCAATTGCATTGCGCTTTTCGGCATCCCAACCATCGCCAAAAAGCACACGGAACGCCCCCCCATATGCCGATCGTCCCCGATTGAGGCCGCACGGATCCGGCTTTGCCGGTCCGTAGCGGCGCCCCCTGGAGGGGGAAGCACGCAGCGCTTCGGGGGTGGACCTACCCTTTCCAGGCGTCGAGGTATTCCTTCCAGTGCGGAGCGTCGCTGGCGGACAGCGTGTCGCGCACCAGGGCGATCTCGGCCTCGTAGGAGACGGGATCGAGTTCGCCGCGCAGGAAGCGAAAGCGCGTGTACACCAGCCAGGTGTTGACCACGTCGGTTTCGCAATAGGCGCGAACCTCGTCGGCGCGACCCTGGCTCCAGGCTTCCCAGACCTTGCTGCCGTCCATGCCCAGCTTGCCGGGAAAGCCGCAGAGCTTGGCCAGTTCGTCCAGCGGCGCATTGGCGCGGCCGTTGTACTTGGCCAGCAGGTCCATCAGGTCGGTGTGGCGGCTGTGGTAGCGCGAGATGTAGTTGTTGAACTTGAACTCGCGGTCTTCCTCGCCCATGTCCCAGTAGCGCGGCGCGGGCACGCCCAGGATCAGGCTGCGGTAGTGCAGCACCGGCAGGTCGAAGCCCGAGCCGTTCCAGCTGACCAGCTTGGGCGTGTAGCGCTCGATGGTCTTGAAGAAGCCCGCCAGCAGCGCGGCCTCGGGATCGTCGGGCTGGCCCAGCGTCTTGACGCGGAAACCCTGGTCGTCACGGAACACGCAGCCCACCACGGCGACCTTGTGCAGGTGCAGCGGCAGGAAGTCATGGCCGACGGCCTCGCGGCGCGCCGTCAGCGCGCGCTCGACCACTTCGGCGTCCGGCACGTCTTCGCCCCAGCCGTTGAGCTTGCGCAGCCCGTCGGCGTCGGGGATGGTCTCCAGGTCGAATACCAGCGTCGGCGTCATCGCGCGGGCAGGTACTGCATCGGGTCGACGGGCGTGCCCTGGCGGCGGATCTCGAAGTGCAGGCGCGGCGACGTGGCATCGCTCTGGCCGATTTCAGCGATCTTGGCGCCGCGCTTGACGTCCTGGCCGGTCTTGACCAGCAGCGCGCGGTTGTGCGCGTAGGCCGTGATGAAGCCGTTCTGGTGGTTGACGATGATCAGGTTGCCCAGGCCGCGCACGCCGTTGCCGCTGTACATGACCTTGCCGTCGGCGGCCGCGATGACCGGGTCGCCCAGGTTGCCGGCGATGTCGATGCCCTTGGTGTTGTTGTTGAAGCCCTGGGTGATCTGGCCGGTGGCCGGCCAGCCCCAGTTGATGACGCCGGCGTCGGCCGCGCGCGTCGGCTTTTCGGCCGGCGTGGGCGCCGGTGTGGGCGTGGCGGTCGAGGGCGTCGAGGTCGTGGCGCCGCTGTCGGACGGCTGATCAAGCGGGCGCGGCTGCGTCGAGGACGACTTGGCCGAGGCCACCGGCGTGACCTGCGTCGCGCCGCCGGCCGCGGCGCCGCTGCCGGACAACTTGAGCACCTGGCCCACGGAAATCTGGTTGGGATCGCTGAGGTTGTTCCAGCGCTTGACGTTCTCGACGTCGACGTTGTTAGAACGCGCGATCTTGTAGAGCGTGTCGCCCGGCTTGACGACGTAGCTGCCGCCAGGCTGGGCCGTCGCGGTGGTTTGCTGCCCGCCGGCCATGTCGACCACGGGGGCGCGCTGGCCCTTGGAAGCGCAACCGGCCAGGACGGCCAGGCTGATGGCGCCCACGAGATAAAGCGGACGGCGCAGGCGCGGCATGGGCGCGCCAAAAGCGATATCGGTCAGTTGCAACTGCCCGTTGAGCATACGTTTCTCCTGTTTGCTCAAGATTGTATTCCGGCGCGTAGCGGCACAAAGCGCACGGCCTCTAATTCTGTGCGTTTCCAGCTGGCGGCGCCCGTGCGTTCGATCAGCACGAGGCGCTGGCTGGTGCTGCCCTCGGGGGCGATCAGCCGTCCTCCCGGCGCGAGCTGCTGCAGCAGCGCCTGCGGGATGGCCAGGCCAGCGGCAGCCACAACAATAGCATCGAACGGCGACACGCCGGGCAGGCCCACGGTGCCGTCTCCATAGATCAGCCGGATGCGGGTTGTCAGGCGCAGCGCGCGCAGGTGATTGCGCGCCAACTCGTACAAGCCGCGGATGCGTTCGATGCTGTGGACCTCGCGCACGATCTGGGCCAGCACCGCGGCCTGATAGCCGCAGCCGGCCCCCACTTCGAGCACGCGGGTCGGGGCGCGGTCCTCGCAGACCGCCGAGATCATGCGCGCCACCACCCAGGGCTGGGAAATGGTCTGTGAATGGCCGATGGGCAGCGCCGATTCCTCGTAGGCGCGGCTCGCCAGGGCCTCGTCCACGAACAGGTGGCGGGGCACGGCGGCCATGGCGTTGAGCACGCGCTCGTCGCTGATGCCCTGCGCGCGCAGGCGCTGCACCATGGCCTGGCGCAGGCGGTCGGAATTCAAGCCCAGGTTGCCGCCGGACGACGGCGCGGGCGCCTGCGGCTGGCGCGGCAGCGCGGCGGCCGAGATGCGCGTGTTGCTGTTGGCGGGCGTGACGCCCGGCGCCAGTCCGGAACCGTAGCCAAGCGGACGCGGCCTGCCCGGCACCGGCTGGGACACGTCGGGCTGGCTTACGCGCTTGCGCATAGCGGCTCCGCCCAGCCGCGGATCTCGTCCAGCTGGCTGTGCTGCGTCAGATCCAGCCGCAGCGGCGTGACCGAGACCAGGCCCTGCTCCACGGCATGGAAGTCCGTGCCCGGCGCCGCGTCGGCCGCAGAGCCGACCGGACCGATCCAGTAGACCGTGTCGCCATAGGGCGTGGTGGTGCGCACCACGGGCTGGGACGGATGGCGCTTGCCCAGGCGGGTCACCTGGAAGCCATGCAGGTCCTCGAAGCGGCGGTTGGGGATATTGACGTTGAGCAGCACCGGCGGCGCCAGCGGCTGCACCAGATGGCGTTCGACCACCTGGCGCGCGGCGCGGGCCGCCGATTCGATGTGTTCCCAGCCCTTCTCGGCGAGCGAGAAGGCGATCGCGGGGATGCCGAACAGATAGCCTTCGCTGGCGGCGGCCACGGTGCCCGAATAGAGCGTGTCGTCGCCCATGTTGGCGCCGTTGTTGATGCCCGAGACGACCAGGTCGGGCCGCACGTCCATCAGGCCGGTCAGCGCCACGTGGACGCAGTCGGACGGCGTGCCGTTGACGGCGATGAAGCCGTTCGAGGCCGTGCGCACGGACAGAGGCCGGTTGAGCGTCAGGGAATTCGACGCGCCGCTGTGGTTGGTTTCGGGCGCGACGACGGTGAGTTCGCCCAGTCCCTGCAGCGCCTTGACCAGCGCCTCCAGCCCGGGGGCCGAATAACCATCATCGTTCGAAACCAGAATTCGCATTGTGCATCCGAAAGAAAGTAAAACACGGGTGGACGGAGCCGATTGTACCGTCCGAAGCCGGCCCCGGTTTGCCTGGCCCCTGCGATAACCCGCAACCTGATCCGGCCCCCGTCGCGGTAGAATCCGCAGCCACTATGACAACGCCGGCCCAGACCGGCCGCAACCACGGATTCCTCATTCATGGCGCTTACCGGACCTTCCCTGGCGTTCACCGCCGCCCTCGTCCTGCTGGCCTACCTGATCGGCTCGGTGCCTTTCGCGGTGGTGGTCAGCAAGCTGATGGGCCTGCAGGACCCCCGCAGCTACGGCTCCGGAAACCCCGGCGCGACCAATGTGCTGCGCACCGGCAACAAGACCGCCGCCGCCCTGACCCTGCTGGGCGACGCCGCCAAGGGCTGGTTCGCCGTCTGGCTGGCCGAGCAGCTGGCTCCCGGCATCACGTCGGCGGCGCTGGCCTGCGTGGTGGTCGCCGCCTTCCTGGGCCACCTGTACCCGATCTTCCTGGGCTTCAAGGGCGGCAAGGGCGTGGCCACCGCGCTGGGCGTGCTGGTGGCGATCCAGCCCTGGCTGGCCGTGGCCACCGCCGCCACCTGGCTGATCATCGCGGTGTTCTTCCGCTACTCCTCGCTGGCGGCCCTGGTGGCGGCCTTCTTCGCCCCGGTCTATTACGTGTTTGGCTCGGGCCTGGCCTGGTATGCGCAACCGCCGATCGGCATCGCGCTGGCCATCATCGGCGTGCTGCTGTTCTACCGCCACCGCGCCAACATCACGCGCCTGATCCAGGGCACCGAAAGCCGCATCGGCGGCGGCAAGTCCAAGAAGTAAGTCCGCTGGGGGGAGCTTTCCCCCTCAGCCGGCGATATCCGCCAGGTCCCAGCGCGGCTTCACGGTGAAGCTGTGCGCGTCCGGATCCAGCACCGCCAACCCCGCCTTGACCCGCTCCGCCGCCGCGAAGGCGATCATCGCGCCGTTATCGGTGCACAGGTGCAGCGGCGGGAAATAGGCCCGCGCCTTCAGAGGCTTGAGCGCCGCGTCCAGCTTGGCGCGCAGCAGCTGATTAGCGCCCACGCCCCCCGCCACCACCAGCCGGCGCAGGCCGGTCTGCTTGAGCGCGCGGATGGACTTGGCGGCCAATACCTCGACGATCGCGGCCTGGGTGGCCGCCGCCAGGTCGGCGCGCGTCTGCTCGTCCAGCCCGCCCGCCTGCTCGGCCGCCTTCACCCGCGTCAGCACGGCCGTCTTCAGGCCGCTGAAGCTGAAATCCAGGTCGCCGCTGTGCAGCATGGGACGCGGCAGCTCGAAGCGCGTCGCGTCGCCGCTGCCGGCCAGCTTCGATAGCGCCGGACCGCCCGGGTAGCCCAGGCCCATCAGCTTGGCCGACTTGTCGAAGGCCTCGCCGGCCGCGTCGTCCAGCGTCTCGCCCAGCAATTCGTAACGGCCCACGCCGTCGACCCGCATCAACTGGGTATGGCCGCCGGACACCAGCAGGGCCACGAAGGGGAATTCGGGCCGGGGGTCGGCCAGCATGGGCGACAGCAGATGGCCTTCCAGATGGTGGATGCCGATGGCCGGCAGGCGGCGCGACCAGGCCAGCGCCTGCGCCACGCTGGCGCCCACCAGCAGCGCCCCGGCCAGACCCGGGCCGGCCGTATAGGCCACCGCGCCGACGTCGGCCATGCCGATGCCGGCTTCCTCCAGCACCTGGCGGGTCAGCGGCGTCACGCGCCGGATGTGGTCGCGCGAGGCCAGCTCAGGCACCACGCCCCCGTATTCCTGGTGCATGGCGATCTGGGTGTGCAGGGCGTGCGCCAGCAATCCGCGTTCGGTGCAGACGGCCGCGACGCCGGTTTCATCGCAAGAGCTTTCAAAGCCGAGAATAATCATGGCGGCAGAGTTTACAACTGATGCGAAAATACGCCCGTTTACAAGAACGCGGCGAGGCGTCCACCGCCCTCGCCCGCCCAATCCGCGCACTCACACACTCACTGGGGACCCGTATGCTGGAGAAGCTATTCAAGCTGCGTGAACATGGAACCACCGTCAAGACCGAACTCATCGCCGGCCTGACGACGTTCCTGACGATGTCATACATCATTTTCGTCAACCCGGACATCCTGTCCTCCACCGGCATGGACCGCAGCGCGGTCTTCGTCGCCACCTGCCTGGCCGCGGCGCTGGGCTCGCTGGTGATGGCGCTGATCGCCAACTGGCCGATCGGCATGGCGCCGGGCATGGGCCTGAACGCGTTCTTCGCCTTCACCGTGGTCAAGACCATGGGCTACACCTGGGAACAGGCGCTGGGCGCCGTGTTCATCTCGGGCGTGATCTTCCTGTTCCTGACCTTCTCGGGCATCCGCGTCTGGCTGATCAAGGGCATCCCGCATTCGCTGCGCAGCGCCATCGCCGCCGGCATCGGGCTGTTCCTGGCCATCATCGCCCTCAGCAGCGCCGGCATCGTGGCCGCCCATCCGGCGACCAAGGTCACGCTGGGCAACCTCACCAGCCCCGGCCCGCTGTTCGCCATCCTGGGCTTCTTCATCATCGCGTCGCTGGACGCGCTGCGCGTGCGCGGCGCCATCCTGATCGGCATCCTGGTCGTGACGCTGCTGTCCATGGCGCTGGGCTACAACGAATTCAAGGGCGTGTTCTCGGCCCCGCCCAGCCTGGCGCCCACGCTGTTCAAGCTGGACATCCTGGGCGCGCTGCATTCGGGCTTCGTGCACGTGATCCTGGTGTTCGTGCTGGTCGAAGTGTTCGATGCCACCGGCACGCTGGTGGGCGTGGCCAAGCGCGCCGGCCTGGTGCCGGAAGACCGCCCCAACCGCCTGGGCCGCGCGCTGTTCGCCGACAGCTCGGCCATCGTCGCCGGCTCGATGCTGGGCACCAGCAGCACCACCGCCTATGTGGAAAGCGCCTCGGGCGTGCAGGCCGGCGGCCGCACCGGCCTGACCGCGCTGGTGGTCGCCGTGCTGTTCCTGGCCGCGCTGTTCATCTCGCCGCTGGCCGGCGCCGTGCCGGCCTACGCCACCGCGCCCGCCCTGCTCTACGTGGCCGGCCTGATGATGCGCGAGCTGATCGACATCGACTGGAACGACGTCTGCGAAGCCACGCCGGCCGCGCTGACCGCGCTGATCATGCCCTTCACGTACTCGATCGCCAACGGCATCGCCTTCGGCTTCATCAGCTACGTGGTGCTCAAGACCGCCACCGGCAAGATGCGCGACGTGCATCCGGCCACCTGGCTGGTCGCGCTGCTGTTCGTGATCCGCTACGCCTTCTTCCCGTCGGAATAAGGACCGCGCCGTCCGCCAGGACGGCTCGTTCCGGATGCCACCCGCCGCCAGCGCCCCTGCGCTGGCGGCGTCGTTTCCGGGGCATGGCCTGCGTCAATCGCGCCGATTGGCAAAAGCGATCAACCCGCAGGCCGACAAGGTTGCTGCCTGCCGGGCTTGAATTCGTCGATACACTCCCCAAGTATCCCAGCATATGGAGTCCGCTTTGCACCTTGACCACCACCCCGCCCGCCCCGGCGCCTGTTTGACAACGGGCGTGATCCGCATCGTCCGTCCGTCTTCGCCCACGGGCTTGAGGATTGCCCGATGAGCGCGCTGGCCCGCATTCCCTTTTCGATCCTGGACCTGGCCCCCATCGTCCAGGGCCGCGACGCGGCGGACGCCTTCCGCAACACCGTCGCGGTCGCGCAGCAGGCCGAACGATTGGGCTACAACCGCTTCTGGCTGGCGGAACACCACAACATCAATGGCGTGGCCAGCAGCGCCACGGCGGTGCTGATCGGCCACGTGGCCGCGCACACCAAGACGTTGCGCGTGGGCTCGGGCGGCGTGATGCTGCCCAATCACGCGCCGCTGATCATCGCCGAGCAGTTCGGCACGCTGGAAACCCTGTATCCCGGCCGCATCGACCTGGGCCTGGGCCGCGCGCCCGGCAGCGACGGCGCCACCCAGCACGCGCTGCGGCGCGGTCCGCGCAGCGGCCTGGAATTCCCCGCGCTGGTTGAAGAGCTGCGCGGCTTCCTGGCGCCCTCGCGTCCGGGACAACCGGTGCGAGCGATTCCCGGCGAAGGCCTGGACATCCCCATCTGGCTGCTGGGTTCAAGCGACTTCAGCGCCCGCATGGCCGCCGAGCTGGGCCTGCCGTTCTCCTTCGCCGGCCATTTCTCGCCCGAGGGCATGGCCGCGATGCGCCTCTACCGGCATCTGTTCAAGCCGTCCGCCACGCTGTCCAAGCCCTATTCGATGATCGGCGTGCCCGTCATCGCCGCCGAAACGGACGAGGCCGCGCGCTTCCAGGCCACCACGCAGGAACTGAAGTTCCTGTCGCTGGTGCGCGGCAACCGGCTGCAGCTGCAGCCTCCTGTCGAGAGCATGGACGGCGTGTGGAACGAATGGGAACGCGCCGCGGTTGAACAACGCCTGGGCGCAGCCATCGTCGGCGGCCCGGACACGGTCAAGCGCAAGCTCGAGGCGCTGGTCGCCGAGACCGAGGCCGATGAAGTCATGATCGTCTCGGACTTCTTCAACATCCGCGACCGGCTGCGCTCCTTCGAAATCGTGGCATCGTTGAAGAACGGCGCCGGACTCTCCACCCGCACCGAAGCCTGAGCGCCCCGGCCCGCGCCCGACAGGACGCCTCACCATTGCGATGCCCGCGTTCCCGGCACTATATTGACAACTCAGCGTCAGGATCACGCATCGCCGGATCGGGCGGGAGTGGCTCGCACAGCCCCGCCCCTCGCATCGCCTTTACTGCCGCCCACGCGGCAAGGACAGAAAATGAGCATCGTTGAACTCACCAAAGACAGTTTCCAGGACGCCATCACGCCGGACGGCACGCTGATCGTCGACTTCTGGGCGCCCTGGTGCGGCCCCTGCCGCGGCTTCGCCCCCGTGTTCGAGCAGGCCGCCACCGAGCATCCCGACGTGACCTTCGCCAAGGTGAACACCGACGTCGAGCAGGAACTGGCCGGCGCGCTCGGCATCCGCTCCATCCCCACCCTGATGGTGTTCCGCGAAAAAGTGCTGCTGTTCTCGCAGCCGGGCGCCTTGTCGGGCGGCCAGCTCACGGAACTGCTCACCAAGATCAAGGAAGTGGACATGGAAAAGGTCCACCAGGAAATCGCCGCCGCGCAGGACGGCCAGGACGCCTGAGCCGGGCGCGCCCTCACGCAAACAGCAAAGCCCCTTGCCGGGGCTTTGCTTTTTTCAGGACAGGATTTCCCAGGCTGATCGCCCGCGCGTGATGTTGGCGGCCGTCACTTCCAGCTCGGCGACGACGGCGCGCGGCGCGGTGAAGCGCAGCGCCACGCCGTCGGCGCCATAGTCTTCATGCAGCATGACCGCGCCGGCGCCCGCCAGCCGCGACTTCAGCAAGGGCAGCTCGGCGAAGCCACACTGGCAAGCGACCGTGGCCAGATCGACGATCTCAGTCCGTTCGCCCGCCCGCAGGCAGTTGGCGGCGCAGCCACCATAGGCGCGCACGAGCCCGCCCGCGCCCAGCTTCACGCCGCCGAACCAGCGCACCACCAGCACAGCCACCCGGTCCATGCCCTGCCCTTCGATCGCCTGCAGGATCGGCCGGCCCGCCGTGCCGCCCGGTTCGCCATCATCGTTGTAGCGGTATTCCTGGCCGATCTTGTAGGCCCAGCAATTGTGCGTAGCCTCGGGATCGCTCTTCCCGGCGAAGAAGCGCATCGCCTCATCCACCGTGGACACGGGCGCGGCAAAGGCGGCGAAGCGGCTTTTCTTGATGTCTTCCTGGTGCGCGCAGGGCGCGGTCAGCGTGTGGCTCATAGCCGCGCATTGTAAGTGCTGCGGCCCGCGCGACGCGCTCCTAGCCGTGGCAGTCCGGCACTTCCTGGTCCAGGTACACGTCGAACGCGACGTCGCGCGCCCACTTGGCGGCCAGCACTTTCCAGGCGCCGGCGCGGTCCCAGGCTCGCATTTCGACGGCCAGCCAGGCGCGGTCGGCCGGCGCCGCGGCCGACACCAGCCACGCCCGTTCGGCGCGCGCGCCGTCGGCGGCCAGCGTGGACGAGAATTTCTTCCACTCGGGAAAGCGCATCAGCGGCTCCCACAGCGCGTCGTCGATCAGACCCACGTCGCAATCGCCCTCGCGCACCGCCACCAGCGCATCGGAAGGCACGCGATAGGTGCGCACCTCGGCGCCCCAGGCGCGCGCCTGCGCCTGGGCCTCGGTCGCGGCCTGCGCCATGCACACGCGGCGGCCGCGCGTGTCGGCGCCGTTGCGCATGCCCGTGTCGCTGCGGATGACGGCCTTGGGACGGACGGCATAGCCCGTGCCCTGCCAGGCCAATTGCGCGCCCGGAACGGCGGCGGCGGCCTCGACGCCCGCGCGCTCGCCCAACACCAGATCCACCTGTCCCGAGGCCAGCGCGACGCCGGCCTCAGCCACGGCCAACTGGCGCAGGCTGAATGGCAGGCCCAGGCTCTGGGCCAGCTTCTCGGCGGCCGCCACGTCCAGCCCGTCGGGCGTGCGGATCTTGGCGCCGGCCACCGGCGGCGGCGCTACGTAGGGCAAACCGATGAGCAGTTCGCCGCGTGCGCGCGCCGCGGCGAAGGGCTCCGGCGGCGCGGACGGCGCGGCGCCGGCCTGCGGCAGGCAGATTGCCGCCGCCAGGGCCAGGAGGACGCCGATCCGTTTACGCAGCATGATGCGCGCCTTATACGTACTGGTAACGCAGCAGGCGGTGCTTGAGGTTCTCGAGCACGAACTGGTCGATCAGCGCGGCCAGCACGGCGATGACCAGGATGTTGGTCATCACGCCGGTCATGTCCGCGATCTCGCCCGAATACGCCAGCGAGCGGCCCAGGCCCTTGCCGAAGCCGATCAGCATCTCGGCCGAGATCAGCGCCCGCCATGCGTTGCCAAAGGCCAGTTGCGCGCCGGTGATGAGTTCGGGCATGACCGCCGGCAGATAGACCCGCTTGACCAGCCCCCAGCGCGTGGCGCCCATGACGCGCGCCGCCGACACATGCACGCGCTGCACCGATTCGGTGGCGTTCATCACGCTCAGCGCGGCCGGGAAGAATGCCGACAGCGCCACCACCACGATGATGGGCGCACTGCCGAACCCCATGACGATCAGGAACAGCGGCACCCAGGCGATCGACGGAATCGACTGCAGGATGACAATGGCGCTGCGCAGCACCTCGCGGAAGAAGAACAGCACCGCCGCCACCAGGCCGAAGCCGATGCCGGCCGCCAGCGCCAGGCCATAGCCGGCGCCGAGCCGGCCCAGCGTGCCCAGCAGGCTCTGATGGAAGGATTCCTTGCCCAGGTCCTCGAACAGGCGCGCCAGCACGGCCGGCACGCCCGGCATCAGGAAGTCAGGCAGGGCCAGCGCCGCGGCCTGCCACAGCGCGAGGATGAATACGACGCCCAAGGCGCCCGCCAGATGCTTGCGGGCGCCGGTCACGCGAGTGGAAGCGCTCAAAGCTTGCGAGCCTCTTGCCAGGACAGGTCGACGATGCTGGACACGTCATACGGTTTGCCGTCGCGCGTCTTGAGCGAACCCTGGGCCTGCAGGATATCGGCGATCTCCTGCATGCGGCGCGTGTCCTTGTCGGTCAGCTTGGGCGTGAACACCTGGGTGCTGATGGCCTCGGCGATCACCGTCTCGCGCGGCAGCTCGCCGCGCGTCAGGGTCTTGAGCGTCGGCTCGGCGATGAAGTAGGACGCGATCAGCTTGGACGCCTGGGCCGGCTGTTTCTGCAGCAGGTCGATGGCCTGGTTCTGCGCGTCCAGCGCCTTCCAGACATCGTCCTTGCGCTTGGCCAGCGTCTCGCCGGAAGTGATCACCACCATGCAGGGGAACGGCCAGGCCTGGCCCACTTCGTAGATCTGCTTGACCGGCGCCACCAGCTGGGCGATGCGGTCATAGGGTTCGAACAGGAAGGCCGCGTCCACGCGCTTGCCCACCAGCGACTGCACCGCCACGGCCGGGCTCACGCCCATGACGTTGACGTCGTCGGGCGTCAGCTTGCCTTCTTTCAGGACCACGCCCTTGAGCACCACGTCGGCGGTGCTGCCCTCGGCCTGCGAGGCCAGCGTCTTGCCCTTCAGGCCGGCGATGTCCTTGATGCCGGAATCGTCGCGCACGATCAGCGAGTGATAGCCCTGCTGCGCGCCGCCCACCACCTTCAGGTCCGCGCCCTTGGAGGCCCAGGCCACCGCGTTGGTGAAGCCCAGCACGCCGATGTCCAGCTGGCCGCCGACGATGGCCTTGATCAGGTCGGTGCCCGACTTGAATTCGATCAGCTCGGAATCCAGGCCGGCCTTCTTGTAGTAACCGCCCTCCTGGGCCACGATGGCCTGCGCGTCGTCCATCACGCGCAGATAGCCGACGCGGAATTTCTCGGCCGCCATCGCGGGGGCCGCTGCCAGCAGCGCCGCGGCCAGCGGCAGGGACAGCCATTGCTTGAGTTTCATGGAGTGCTCCAGGGATTTCGATTCAGGCGCGGCCCCGCTTGGTGGACCGCGTATGGGAAGGATTGCGGGCGGCGCGCCTCAGGCGGCCAGCGCCATGTCGGCATGCGCGTTGGCCCCGCCCACCGAGATGCCCAGCAGGCGCAGGATCTCGCGCTTCTCGTCGGCCAGGTCGGACAGGTCGTGGCTCTTGGCGCGATGCGCCAGGTTGAACTCGCGCAGCACGCGCGCCGGGCGAGCGCTGAATACCACGATGCGGTCGGCCAGGAACAGCGCCTCGTCCACGTCGTGCGTGACCAGCAGCACCGTGGGGCGTTCCTGCGCGATCAGCTGGCGCAGCACATCCTGCAGGCTCAGGCGGGTCAGCGCGTCCAGCGCGCCGAAGGGTTCGTCCATCAGCATGGTCTGCGGCTGGGCGATGAAGGCGCGGGCCAGCGCGGCGCGCTGGCGCATGCCGCCGGATACCTGATGCGGGTAGTACTTCTCGAAGCCGCCCAGGCCGACGCGGGCCAGCCAGTCGCGCGCGCCGTCGCGCGCGCGGGCCTTGGGGACGTTTTGGAATTCCAGCGCCAGCGCCACGTTGTCCTGCAGGGTCAGCCAGGGGTACAGCGCGTGCTCCTGGAACACCAAGGTGCGGCTGGGATGCGGACCGGCCACCGGCTTGCCGTCGGCCAGTACCTGGCCCTGCGTGGGCGCTTCCAGGCCAGCGGCCAGATGAAGCAGCGTGGACTTGCCGCAGCCCGACGGACCTACCAGCGCGACCAGTTCGCCGGTCTTGAATTCGCTGCTGAAGCCCTCTACGACGGGCAGGTCGCCGAATTGCTTGTGGACGTGGTCGAAGGTCAGGTTCATGGAACGAATCGTGGGCGCGCGTTGGGACGGAGCCTAATCTAACAATTCGCTATATGAATCCAAACTAGTTTTATCGAATTTTTTAATAACTATTAGCTATATATTTCCAGCAGCGGCCCGAGCCTGCCTGGCGGCATGCCGATACAGGCCCGTGGCGATCCCGAAGCCCACCAGCACCGCCAGCGCCGCCGACAGGAAGATGGCCGGATAGCCGAAGCCGCCGGAGATATAGCCGGCCACCGGCCCGGTCACGCCCAGCGCCAGATCCAGGAAAGCCGAATAGGCACCCAGCGCCGCGCCCCGGCTGCCCGCCGGCACTCGGGCCACCGCCTCCACCCCGATCGCCGGGAACACCAGCGCGAAGCCACAGCCGGTCAGCGCCGCGCCCATCAAGGCCAGCCCGGCGCTCGGCGCCAGCCACAGCAGCGCCAACCCGGCGGCTTCGACCAGGAAGGAAATCTGCGCCACCCGGAAGCCGCCGTAGCGCGTGATCGTGCCGGCGAACAACAGCCGCACTCCGATGAACGCGCAACCGAACGCGCTGAGCGCGTGGGCGGCGCCCTCCCACGAGCGGCTGGCGTAGTACAGCGCCACGAAGGCCGCCAGCGTGCCGAAACCCACCGAGCCCAGCCCCAGCGCCATGCCATGCGGAAACACGCGCAGCACCACGCTCTTGAAGGCCATGCGATGCCCGCCGACCACGGCCACCGCCTTGCGCGCCAGCGCCAGGCCCAGGCCCGCCAGCCCCAGCAGCAGCACCGCGCCGCCCAGCGCGCCCATGCTCCATTCCTTTTCCAGGTACACGCCCAGCGGCGCGCCCAGCGCCAGGCCGCCATAGGTGCAGATGCCGTTCCAGGAAATCACCCGCGCGGTATGGATCGGACCGACGCGCGCGATGGCCCAGGTGGCCGCTCCCGTGCCGACCCAGCTCTCGCCGAATCCCAGCGCCAGCCGACTGGCGATGATGGCCGACAGGCTGAGCCAGGCGCTGCGCTCGAAGGCATAGGCCAGCAACAGGAACACGCCGCTGGCGGCGCAGGCCGCCATGCCGACGACGGCGGTCTGCTTCGGCCCCACGGTGTCGGCCATGCGTCCGGCGTGCGAACGGCTCAACAGCGTGGCCGCGTACTGCACGCTGATCGCCAGCCCGGCCAGCACCGAGCCGTAGCCCAGTTGCCCATGCACATAGCCGGGCAGCACCGCCAGCGGCAGGCCGATGGCCAGATAGCAGATGAACGTGAAGAAAGCGATGGCGACGATGCGCGCGGTCAGCGCGAAGGCGCTCAGTTGCGCGCCGTCGGGCGCGGTGTGGGTCGAGGGAGGCATGGCTGCGAGACGCCGGCCGCTGAAATGAAATCGGCGGTCCGAGAAAAAACGAAGGAAGAAGATGCCCGGCCGCGCCTTTGGGCTGAGCCGGGCCGTGCCGATGATAGCGTGGCGCGTATTGCGGTTTGCTGAACGCCGCCGACCCTGAACGCGATGTCGGCCTGAAAAGGAAAACGGCGCACCTGACAGGTACGCCGTTTGCGGCTGGCGGGCGCAAGACCCTTCAGCAGGCTCAGGCCTCGATGCCGCGCGAGGTCAGGTAGTCCTCGTAGCCGCCGCGATAGTCGACGATCTCGCCCGACGGCAGGATCTCGACCACGCGCGTGGCCAGGCCGGACACGAACTCGCGGTCGTGCGACACGAACACCAGCGTGCCCTGGTACTTTTCCAGCGCGAACTGCAGCGATTCGATCGATTCCATGTCCAGGTGGTTGGTCGGCTCGTCCAGCAGCATGACGTTGTGCCGGCCCAGCATCAGGCGACCGAAGGTCATGCGGTTCTTCTCGCCGCCGGACAGCACCTTGGGCGCCTTGGGCAGGTCGTCGGCCGAGAACAGCAGGCGGCCCAGCACCGAGCGGATGGACTGGTCGTCGTCGCCCGGCTGGCGGTGGTCGCCCATCCAGTCCAGCAGGTTGCTGTCGGTCTGCTGGAACTGGTCGGACACGTCCTGGGCCATGTAGCCGAGGTCGGCGTTTTCCGACCACTTCACCGTGCCGGAATCCGGCGCCAGGTCCGTGGCCAGCAGGCGCAGCAAGGTGGTCTTGCCGACGCCGTTGGCGCCGATGATGGCGATCTTCTCGCCAGCTTCGACCATGGCCGAGAAATTCTTGATGACCGGCGCGTCGTAGGACTTGGTCAGGTGCTCGACGTTGACCGCCTGGCGGTGCATGACCTTGTTCTGCTCGAAGCGGATGTACGGGTTCTGGCGCGAAGACGGCTTGACTTCAACCTGCTCGGCCTTGATGCGGTCGATCTGCTTCAGGCGCGAGGTGGCCTGGCGCGACTTGGACTTGTTGGCGGCGAAGCGGCGCACGAAGTCCTGCAGCTCGGCGACGCGTTCCTTGGCCTTGGCGTTGTTGGACACCAGGCGCTCGCGGGCCTGGGTCGAGGCCAGCATGTAGTCGTCGTAGTTGCCGGGGTAGATGCGGATCTCGCCGTAGTCCACGTCGGCCATGTGCGTGCACACCTGGTTCAGGAAGTGGCGATCGTGGCTGATGATGATCATCGTGCTCTGGTAGCCGTTGAGCACGTTCTCCAGCCAGCGGATCGTGTTGATGTCCAGGTTGTTGGTCGGCTCGTCCAGCAACAGCACGTCGGGGTTCGAGAACAGCGCCTGCGCCAGCAGCACGCGCAGCTTCCAGCCCGGCGCCACTTCGCGCATCGGCAGGTTGTGCAGGTCGACGGCGATTTCCAGGCCCAGCAGCAGCTCGCCAGCGCGCGCCTCGGCGGTGTAGCCGTCGTATTCGGCGAACTTGGCCTCCAGGTCGGCGGCGCGCATGTAGTCGTCTTCGCTGGCCTCGGGGTTGGCGTAGATCGCATCGCGCTCGGACATGGCCGACCACATTTCGGTGTGGCCCATCATGACGACGTCCAGCACGCGGAAGTCCTCGAACGCGAACTGGTCCTGGCGCAGCTTGCCCAGGCGCACGCCCGGCTCCAGTGACACGTTGCCCGCCGAGGGCTCCAGGTCGCCGCCGATGATCTTCATGAACGTCGACTTGCCGGACCCGTTGGCCCCGATCAGCCCGTAGCGGTTGCCTTCGCCGAACTTGACGCTGACGTTCTCGAACAGGGGCTTGGGACCGAACTGGATGGTGAGATTGGCGGTTGAGATCACGGTGTCTTGGAGCGGGGATATGAAAGTTGCCCGAACGGCGCGGCCGAAGACGCGCCTGGGAAAACCCGATAGTGTAGCAAGCCCGGACGACAAACCGCCCGGCACGGGGCCGGGCGGCGAAAAAAGCGGGACAAAGCGCTTCGGGGGTGGGCTTTCCTCCGGGTAGGCTTACCCCATGTGCTCGTCGATGACCAGGTGCGCCATGCCCGGCTCGGTCGCCAGCCCGACCTTCTGCCCGATCGGCAGCGTGGCCTTGGTGGCGACGTGGCCGTAAGGCAGGCCCGTGACCACCGGCACCTTGACCGTCTTGCGCAGCCAGGCGACGACTTCGTTCAGGTCATAGCCATTGTCGTGCGGCGCCAGCTTGTAATCGCTGAAGCGGCCCAGCACGATGGCCTTCTGCTTGTCCAGGATGCCTGCCTGCCACAGCTGGATCAGCATGCGCTCGACGCGGTAGGGATGCTCGGCCACGTCCTCCAGGAACAGGATCCCGCCGCGCACCTTGGGCATGTACGGCGTGCCCAGCAGCGAGGCCACCATCGCCAGGTTGCCGCCCCACAGGATGCCGCGGCAATCGACCGGATCGGCATCCTGGGTTTCGAAGCTGAGGATTTCCAGCTCGCCGCGCATGATCTCGCCGAACAACGCCTCGGTCAGGTCGTCGACCTTCTTGCCGCCGAAATCGGCGACGGCGGTCGCACCGGTATAGCTGACCGCGCCGGTCTTGGCCAGCAGGGCCAGGTTGAAGGCGGTGAAGTCGCTCAGGCCGACGAAGCGCTTGCCGCTGTCGGCCATCGCCTTCCAGTCGATCAGGTGCAGCAGCCGGCCCAGGCCGTAGCCGCCGCGCGTCGCCATGACGATGGGCAGCTTCTGCTTGATCGCGCGCGTCAGGCTGGCAAGACGCTGGGCGTCGGTGCCGGCGAAACGCTGGTGCACGGCCAGCGCCGTGCGGTCCAGCGCGGTCTTGAAGCCCTGGGCCTCCAGCCGCTGGCGCGCCAGCGCCACGGTGTCCGGATCGCGCACCGCCGAGGACGGCGAAATCAGGTAGATGCCGCGCGCGTCCGGCAGCGCGTGGGGATGATCATGGTCGTGGCCGCAGTCATCGTCGCAGACATGGCCGTCGTGGTCATGCGCGTGCTCGTGGTGGGCGTCGTGATCGTGGGCGGCCTTGGACTTGCCGCTCTTGGACTTGCTGCTCATGCTTTGGATTCCTTGCTGCGGCGCTCGCGGAAGAACCGACGCAGCAGGTCGCCGCAGGTTTCCGCCAGCACGCCGCCTGTGACCGAGGTGTGGTGATTGAGTTTGGGGACGGCGCCGACATCCAGCACGCTGCCGCAGGCGCCCGTCTTGGGATCATGCGCGCCGAACACCACCCGCGCCAGGCGCGCGTGCAACATGGCGCCGATGCACATGACGCAGGGTTCCAGCGTGACGTAGACGCTGATGCCCGGCAGCCGGTAGTTCTCCAGCTGCGCGGCGGCGGCGCGCAGCGCCACGATCTCGGCGTGCGCGGTGGGATCGTGGTCGATGATGGTGCGGTTGTAGCCGCGGCCCAGGATGTCGCCCTGCGCCGACACCACCAGCGCGCCCACCGGCACCTCGCCGATGTCGTAGGCCTCCTGCGCCAATTCCAGCGCCAACCGCATGAACTGCTCGTCCTGAGCGGTCCACGGCGCGGGCGGCGCGATCAGCGCCGCCTCAGCCACGGTACACCCGCGACTTCAGCGTGATGCGGCCCGCCAGGCTGGTGACGGCCTCTTCCAGCCACTGGTACAGCTCGGCGTTCTCGTCGTAGCGGGCCTGGTTCAAGTTGGACACCCGGCCTTCCTCGATGAAGCCCCAGGCGCGGCTGCGCTTGTCGCGGTGCTTGGGGTCCCACACGCCGAAGGCGAAACCGCCGGCGCGGCGGATCAGCGAGAAGCACGGGATGTCGGTGTAGCCATCGCCGACGAAGACCATCTGGTCGAACGGCACGCGCAGGCGGTCCTCGGGCACCTTGCGGTTGACCTCGAACGGCTTGTTGCGGAACTCGCGGCCGATGATGCCCTTCTGGATGTGGAACAGGTAGCGCGTCTTGTCGGTGAAGCTGACGATGCGGCGCGGAAACTCGATGCCGCCGTCGGCGCCATAGGTGAACTCGGACGCCCAGATCTCGGTGAACTCATGGGCGATGGGCGTGGAGCGCACCACGTCGCCGATGCCGCTGGAGATCAGGTAGAACTCCAGCTGCACCTGCGGGTGCTCTGCGCGCACCGCCGCGCGCAGGCGGGGAAACAGGGTCGACACGCCTTCGTGCAACTCCAGCCGCGCGCCCCAGTCGCGCAGGCGCTGCTGCGTGATCGGGCCGTGCTGGCCGGCCTGCGACAGCTGGATCATCTTGTACAGATAGGCGGGCACCGGATCCCAATCGTGATGGGTCAGCAGCGGATCGACCTGGTCTTTCCAGAAACTGGCGGTGTCCACGCCGATGCTGCCCAGGAACCCGGACGTGCTGTCCGAGGCCAGCGTGTCGTCGAAGTCGAAAATCAGGGCGATGACGTCGGACATGGATATGCGTGTGTGAGGGCGACAGCCGCCATTTTGCCTGATTGCGGCGGCGGCTGCGCCTCGATGGGCGCGCGCGGACGCGCGCCCTGCCCGTCCGGCCGGCGCGGACCGCCGGCGGGCGCGGCCTTACTGGCGCATCGGCGCGCCGGTGGCCGGGGCCATGCCCGGCGTGGCGGCCGGCGGCGGCGCGCTCTCGGCCGGCGCCTGGATCACGGTCTCGCGCAATACGCCGCCGCCCTGCACGCTGCCGCGCACCTGGGTGGGCGAGGTCATCTGCGTGATGCAGTCCTGGCGGGACGTGGCCGGCAAGCGGTTGCAGCGGTCCAGCATGTTTTGCTGAAGCTGGGAGGTAGAGCCTTCCTGCAGGCGCTGACGATTGGCTTCCTCGCGGGCGGCGCCAGCCTCGCGCAGGCAGGCGGTGCGATCCTGGCCCGTCGTGCCCTTCTTGCAGTTCGCCACGTCCTGCTCGTACTGCGCCTGGATGCCGGCGCGCCCGATCGGGTCGGCGGCGTGCGCGGCCGCGGCGCCCAGCACCAGTCCGGCGGCGCAGAGCGCGCCCGCGAGGCGTTTCGTGGAAATGGAACGTACATTCATAGCCAGCTCCTGAGAGACGATTGAACACACGAGCGGCTGGTCGGGAATCCGACTGCCGCTCCCATGGAACAACTATCCCACGCCGGCGCTACCGTGGCATGTCCACCGACGTGGAAACGTAAGCTGAAGTTTCATCCATTTTTGGGCCGCGCGGCGCAAAAGGCCGGCTCGGACTTGCGCTCGCGCAAGCCGTCCGCGCACCGCTCGCCCCGCGCTCCAGCATGACGCACCGCAACAGCCAGGACGCGGTCATCGGCCTGTACATGTTGCGTCCCTTGTTACCTTGTTCCCCGCTCCTAGCGGGCGTCCCTGTCCGCGTCTTCCCGCTTCAGGCTGCCGCGATAGGTCGCGGCGCGCATCAGCAGCATGGCGGTCACCGGCGAGGACACGATCAGCAGCAGCGTGATGATGACCTCGTGAAACACCGGCCGCGACGACAACGCCGAGAACACCAGCATGGAAGACGCCAGCACGCAGCCGCAGCCCAGCGTGCTGCCGAGCGTGGGCGCGTGAATGCGCGAATAGAAGGAACGGAAGCGCAGCAGGCCGGCCGAGCCAGTCAGCGCCAGCAGTCCGCCCAGCACCAGCAGGATGCTGGCCGGAATGCCCGCCCACAGCGGAATCTGCGATTCGATCATGGCTCGATCACCTCCCCGCGCAGCAGGAAGCGGGCCATGGCCGTGGAGCCCACGAAGCCGAACAGCGCGATCAGCAGCGCGATGTCGAAATACACGGACGTGCCCGACCGGATGCCGAAGACCAGCATGGTCAGCATGCCGTTGATGTAGAGGGTGTCCAGCGCCAGCACGCGGTCCTGCGCGGTGGGGCCGCGCAGCAGGCGCACGGCGGCCAGCACCATGCCCAGCGCGAAGCACACCAGGGCGAAGGACGCCGCCCAGTAAAGCACGGTGTTCATTCGAAAATCTCCTTGAGCGGACGCTCATAGCGGTCCTGCACCAGCTTCACCCATTCCTCCTCGTTCTGCAGGTCCAGCACGTGCAGCTTCAGGCAATGGTCGTCGGTCAGGTCCACCCAGACCGTGCCGGGCGTGTAGGTGACGATGCAGGCCAGCATCGCCAGGCCATGCGGATCCCGCATGCTCAGCGGGATCATGATGAATCCCGGCGAAAAATCATTGCGGCGCGGATTCAGGATCAGCCGGGCCACCGCGATGTTGGACTTGATGATGTCGACCGTCACGTTCAGGAACAGCGGCACCGCCTTCCACAGCCGCTGTGGCCGCGCCTTGAGCGGGCGCAGCCGGCTGGCGGCCCAGGTGAACCACAGCGCCAGCGCCGCGCCCAGCGCGATCTGGCCGGCCGACAGGCTTTCGTTCAACACCAGCCACAGCACGAACAGGAACAGCGGCAGGAACAGGAAATACACGCGCCGCATCACTGGCCTCCTTGCGCCGCGCGCACCGTCTGGGCGGACATCACGGCGTCGATGTACGACTTGGGGTGGTCCAGCGATCGAGCCGCGTCATCCAGGTAGGCCGACACCGGACCGGCGCCCGCCGCCAGACCGACGCACAGCAGGATCAGCACCGCCACCGGACCGGCCTCGATCACGCGCAGGCGCGGCGTGCTGCGGTCGTCGCTGGCCCAGAACACCCGGATGCCCGCGCGCCCCAGGCCGATCAGGCCCGCCAGGCCGGACAGCAGCACGGCGGCCACCAGCAGCCAGGCGTCCATCGGCGGCGCCGACTCGGTCGCGGCCGATACGGCCGCCGACAGCAGCGAGAGCTTGGCCACGAAGCCCGACAGCGGCGGCAGCCCGGTCACCAGCAAGGCGCAGCTGATGAAGGCCAGGCCCAGGAAGGCCATGGCCGCCGGAATCGCCACGCCCACCACGTCGTCGGAGCGGTTCACCGAGGCCGGATCGTCCAGGTCGAAGGCGTCCAGCGTCACGGCCAGCACGTTGGCGCCGAAGCTGCGGGTGCGCTCGATGAGCTCGGCCAGCATGAAGAAGGCGCCGGTGGTCAGCACCGAGCTGATCAGGTAGAACAACGCCGGCCCGGTCAGCGTCACGCCCGGCATGCCCAGCGCCGTCAGCAGCGTGCCGGCGGACACGATCACGCAATAGCCGACCATCTTCTCCAGCTGCTGCGTGGCCAGCAGCCCCAGGCCGCCGAACAGCAGCGTCGCCAGGCCGGCGGCGAACATCCAGTCCAGGCTGAAGGCGGCCGGCGCGCCGGTGGGCAGCAGCAGCGAGCCGATGCGCAGCAGCGCGTAGATGCCGACCTTGGTCATGATGGAGAACATGGCGGCGATGGGCGCGCCGGCCGAACCGTAGCCCTTGACCAGCCAGAAGTTCAGCGGCCAGGCGCCCGCCTTGACCAGGAAGGCGACGCCCAGCACCGCCGCGCCCGCCTCGAACAGCATGCGGTCGGCGCCGGCGAGATTGCCGGCGCGCAGCGCCAGGTCGGCCATGTTCAGCGTGCCGGTCACGCCGTAGATCAGCGCGATGCTGATCAGCAGCAGAAAGGACGCCACCAGGTTCACCGCGATGTACTGCATGCCGGCGCTGACGCGCGCCACGCCCGAGCCGTGCAGCAGCAGACCGTAGGACGCGGCCAGCAGCACCTCGAAGAACACGAACAGGTTGAACAGGTCGCCGGTCAGGAAGGCGCCGTTCAGACCCATCAGCAGGAACTGGAACAGCGAATGGAAATGGACTCCGGCGCGATCCCAGCGCGCCAGCGCGTAGATCAGCGTGGCCAGGCCCAGCACCGCGGTGAGCGTCAGCATGACGGCGGCCAGCCGGTCCACCGCCAGCACGATGCCGAATGGCGCGGCCCAGTCGCCGACCAGGTAGACCCCCACCCCGCCCGGCCAGCCCGCCGCGCCGCCGGCGGCGGCCAGCAAGGCGATGGCGGCGGCCAGCTGGGCCACGGTGGACAGCAGGGAGATCGCGCCGCGGGCGTGGCGGCTGGTGTCGGCCAGCAGCAGCATCAGCGCGCCGGCGACCAGCGGCGTGACGATGGGCAATACGGGTAGATGTTGCAACCAGAAGCTCAAGATCCGGACTCCCGTCCGTCGACGTGATCGGTGCCCGTCAGGCCCCGCGACGCCAGCAATACCACCAGGAACAGCGCCGTGGTGGCGAAACCGATCACGATGGCCGTCAGCACCAGGGCCTGCGGCAAGGGATCGGCATACCACGACGGATCATGCGAGGCGGCCAGGTCGATCACCGGCGGGCGTCCCGAGGTGAGCCGGCCCATGCCGAAGATGAACAGGTTGACCGCGTAGGAAACCAGCGACAGGCCCATGATGAACTGGAACGTCCGCGGCCGCAGCAGCAGCCAGACGCCCGAGCCCGCCAAGACGCCGATCGCGACGGCGTAAATCAATTCCATCAAGCTTCCCCTGTTTGAGCGGCCGCCGCCTGGCTTTCGACAGCGGCCTTGCGTTGCGCGCGCAGCGATTGGTGCGCCAGCGCCACCAGCACCAGCACGGTGGAGCCCACGACCAGCATGTACACGCCCAGGTCGAACAGCAGCACGCTGGACAGGTGCACGTGGCCGACCAGCGGCAGCGCGATGTCCCAGGCCAGCGCGGCCAGGAACGGCTTGTAGAGCAGCCAGGCCGACACCGCCGCCGCGCCGGCGAACAACAGGCCCAGGCCGATCCAGTTCTGCGGATTCAGCCGGCTGCGCGATTCCACCCAGTACACCCCGCCCACCATGTATTGCAGGATGACCGAGGTGGCGAAGATCAGGCCGCCGACGAAGCCGCCGCCGGGCTGGTTGTGGCCGCGCAGCAGGAAATACACCGAGATCAGGGCGGCCGTGGGCAGCAGCAGCCGCACCAGCACCGCCGGCACCATCATCCGGCCCTCGGGCAGCAGGCGCTTGATGTCCGGCGCTTCCAGCGGCACGCCGCCGTCCTGGTCGAGCTGCTGGCGCGGCAGGTCCGCGCTCTCGGCGGCGGGACGGAAGCGGCGCAGCAGCGCGTACACGGTCAGCGCCACGATGCCCAGCACCGTGATCTCGCCGAAGGTATCGAAACCGCGGAAATCCACCAGGATCACGTTGACCACGTTGGTGCCGCCACCGTCCGGCAGCGCGCGCTCGACGAAGTACGAGGAGATCGTGTCGCCCTGCGGCCGCGTCAGCACCGCGTAGGCCAGCGCCGACATGCCGCCGCCGGCGGCGACGGCCATCAGCAGGTCGCGCAGGCGGCGGCCGCGCGCCTTGAAGCTGCTCCAGGCGCCCTCGTCGTCCTGCTCGATGCGGCGCGGCAGCCAGCGCAGGCCCAGCAGCAGCAGGACCAGCGTCACCACCTCGACCGACAGCTGCGTCAGCGCCAGGTCGGGCGCCGAGAACCAGACGAAGGTCAGGCAGGTGACCAGGCCCGCGCCGCCAGCCAGCGCCAGCGAGGCCAGCCGGTGGTACTTGGCCTGGTAGGCCGCCGCCACCGCGCACACGCCGCCCACCAGCCACAGCAGGGCGAAGGCCGGGTCCACCGTGGTCAGATGGCCCGCGCCGTCCAGCCAGCCGCCGGCGCGCAGCGGCAGCCAGGCCACGAACAGCGTGCCCAGCACGATCAGCAGCATCTGCACTTGCAGGCGCGAGGACGCCAGCCAGCGCAGCAGCCAGGACGCCGCCACGCTGGAGCCGTCCAGCAGCGTCTCGAAGCTGCGCCGGCCATCGAAGCGGTAGATGAAGGGCACGCGGCCAGGATTGGCCTGCTGGTGCGCGCGCAGCGCCAGGTACAGCACCACGCCCGCCGTCATGGCGACCACGCTCATGACCAGCGGCAGGTTCACGCCGTGCCACACGGCCAGGCTGTACTCGGGCATGTCCGCGCCCAGGATGCTCTGCGCGGCCGTGGCCAGGAACGGGCCCACGGTATACGCCGGGAACACGCCGACCAGCAGGCACATGAACACCAGCAGCGCGCTGGGGAACAGCATCCAGCGCGGCGGCTCGTGCGGCGCGCGCGGCAGATCGGTGGCCGGCGGCCCGAAGAACACCTGCAGGATGAAGCGCAGCGAATAGGCCACGCTGAAGGCGCCGGCCACCGTGGCCGCCAGCGGCAGCCCGACGCGCGTGGTCCAGTCGCCGCTGACGAAGGTGGTCTCGGCAAAGAACATCTCTTTCGAGATGAAGCCGTTGAGCAGCGGCACGCCCGCCATGGACGCGGCCGCCACCATGGCCAGCGTGGCCGTGATCGGCATGGCCTTGTACAGGCCGGAAAGCCGGCCCAGGTCACGCGTGCCGGTCTCATGGTCGACGATGCCGGCGGCCATGAAGAGCGAGGCCTTGAAGGTCGCGTGGTTGACCATGTGGAAGATGGCGGCCACCAGCGCCAGGCTGCTGTTCAGGCCAAGCAGCAGCGTGATCAGGCCCAGGTGGCTGATGGTGGAATAGGCCAGCACGCCCTTCATGTCCTGCTGGAAAATGGCGGCGTAGGCGCCCAGCACCAGCGTGATCAGCCCTGCCCCGCCGATGATCCAGAACCAGGCGTCGGTGCCGGCCAGCACCGGCCAGAAGCGCGCCAGCAGGAACACCCCGGCCTTCACCATGGTGGCCGAGTGCAGGTAGGCCGACACCGGCGTGGGCGCGGCCATGGCGTTGGGCAGCCAGAACTGGAACGGGAACTGCGCGCTCTTGGTCAGCGCGCCCAGGGCGACCAGCGCCAGCACCGCCGGATACCAGGGATCGGCGCGCACCAGGTCGCCGGCGGCCAGCACGCGGTCCATGTCGTAGCTGCCGACGATGTGGCCCAGGATCAGCACGCCGGCCAGCAGGCAGAGCCCGCCCGCGCCGGTGACGGTGAGCGCCATGCGCGCGCCGCGCCGCGCATCCGCGCGGTGGTGCCAGTAGGCGATCAGCATGAACGAGGCCAGGCTGGTCATTTCCCAGAACATCACCAGCTGGATCAGGTTGCCGGACAGCACCACGCCCAGCATGGCGGCCATGAAGGCCTGGAAGAAGGAAAAGAAGCGCGGCACCGGGTCTTCCGGCGACATGTAGTAGCGCGCGTACAGCACCACCAGCGCGCCCATGCCCGAGACGATCAGCGAGAACAGCCAGGCATAGCCGTCCATGCGCAGCGTGAATTGCAGCCCCAGCGCCGGCGCCCAGGGGATGTCGTAGCGCACCACGCCGCCGCCGGCGACCTGGGGATAGAGGCTTGCCACCAGCACCGCGCAGGCGAGCGCGATGAGGCCGGCCAGCCAGGCTTCGGCGTTGCGGGCGTTGGACGGCAGCAGCGCGGCGCACAGGCTGCCGGCGAACGGCAGAGCGAGGATCAGGATCAGCGACATGGCGTTCCGAGAGTGTCCGGGCCCCCTCCCGCCAGCGCCAGGCAGCGAGAGACGAAACAGACCGGGGATTGAAAGACAAAGACGGACGGAACCCTGGCCTGGTGCGTCGCTGCACTACGCGTTGCCCCGCGGGAACTACACCTGCGCCATTGAACGGCGTCGGGAGAAACAAACGCAATAGCTTTCTTGCAAGACCGGCCAAGAATCTCATCCGAAAAATATCAGATTCTTGTAAGTTATGCAGAGATTTATGCGCGTAGCGGTCCGATGACGGCATGATCGCTGCGCAATCATTGCGCATTTCGGCCTTGTGACAAACCCCGAACAGGGGGCTGTGCACCCCTCTTCGCGCCGCGCCAGACAGGGACTCCCCCGGCTTGACCTGTCCCGGCTTCCTCGGTTGAATGGCCCCCGTGACGCGCTCTCAAAAGGAATGCGGCGCGCTACGGAGGCGGCCCGCAGGCGCCGCCCCAGTCCCTCAGAAGATAAAAGATACGGAGAAGACTCTTGACCGCGCTTACCCAAGCCAAGGCCGCCCTGGCCGCCGCCCTCGCGGGCCTCTGCCTCAGCTCGGCCGCCGTGGCCGCCGACGCCTACCCCAGCAAACCCATCCGCCTGATCGTGCCCTTCGCCGCCGGCGGCACCACCGACATCGTCGCCCGCATCGTGTCCGAAGGCCTGACCCGCGAGCTGGGCCAGGCCATCGTGGTCGAGAACCGCGGCGGCGGCGGCGGCTCCATCGGCGCCGACGCGCTGGTGCGCTCGACGCCGGACGGCTACACGCTGGGCGTCGCCACCGTCAGCACCATGGCCACCAACCCGGCCACCAATCCGCAGAACCCGTACGACCCGATCAAGGACTTCACCCCCATCACCAACCTGGTCAACGTGCCCAACGTCCTGACCGTGAATCCGTCGGTGCCGGCCAAGACCCTGGCCGAATTCATCACGCTGCTCAAGAACAATCCGGGCAAGTACAGCTACGCCTCGTCCGGCACCGGCGGCATCAGCCACCTGGACGGCGAGCTGTTCAAGTCGCTGACCAAGACCGACATGGTGCATGTGCCCTACCGCGGCTCGGGCCCGGCGCTGAACGACGTGATCGCCGGCCAGGTCAACGCGCAATTCGACAACCTGCCCTCTTCCATGCCCCACATCCAGGCCGGCAAACTGCGCGCCCTGGCGATCGAGGCGCCCAAGCGCCTGCCCTCGCTGCCGGACGTGCCGAACTTCGCCGAAGCCGGCCTGCCACAGATGGACAACATGGCCTGGTACGGCCTGGTCGCGCCGGCGGGCACTCCGCAGGCCGTGGTCGACCGCATCCACGCCGCCGCCGTCAAGGTGCTGAAGGATCCGAAGATCGCCCAGCGCCTGGCCGATGGCGGCTCGCTGGTGGACGGCAGCACGCCGGCCGAGTACGCCGCCCTGATCAAGCGCGAACTGGAACTGCGCCAGCGCATCGCCAAGGACCGCGACATCAAGCTGTCGAACTGACGTCCCCTGCCGGCCGCAGTGGCCGGCAGCGCCGCCCGCCCCTCTTGGCGCGGCGGCGCCGGACCGTTGCGCCCGGGCCGCAACCCCTTGACTGCAATCGCCCCGGTGGTAGCATCTGCCCCCGTGCGATCCGACCTTTCCTCCCCTCCTGACGCCGCCAGCGCCCTTTGCGCCCTGCGCTCGACCTTGTTGAGCTCGCAGGAAGTCGCCGCGCGTTCCGCTTACGCGCGCTCCAAGCCCGGCTAATCCGCCGGCGCCCCTTCCCGCTTTCCGCCCTTTTCCGGCCCGCCGCCGGCTGCTCGCGCACATCCACGCCTGCCGCCAGCCGCGTCCCGGGACCGCCCGCCCACACCCAGGCCGGCGCGGTCCCTGCCGCTCGGCCCGCTTCCGTCCGTCCTGAACCGGACGGCTGCCGGCCGGGCGCACACGACATTTGCGCCTATCGTCATGCAACTCACCAAGAATTTCGTCAAAGCCAAGAATCCCTGCGCGGGCGGCTACAAATGGTTCCTGCGGGATCACAACGGACAGGGCGACTACCAGGCCGTGCTCGACGCCCTGGTCGCCGACGGCCGCGTCGGCGACGCCTGCTGGCTGCTGGACCAGTTCGGCCCGACCGACGCGGTGCTGCGGCTGGACGAGATCGACGCCAGCGCCGTGGTGTTCGCCGGCACGATCGAGGTGCGCATGGGCATCAATGTCGATTCCGTGGTGCGCGCCGGACGCGGCATCGTCGCCGGCGGCGGCATCCGCGCCGGCGAATCGGTGATCGCCGGCGAGAACATCCAGTCCGGCGCCCAGATCGCCAGCGCCGGCCTGCTGCGCGCGGGCGGCGACATCAGCGCCGAATGGGGCATCGAGACGGCCGACACGCTGGATTGCGCCGGCAACGCGCGCGCCAAATGGGACGTACGCGCGGGCGGCAAGATAACCGTGGGAGGCCATCTGCACGCGGGCCAGGACGTGGCCTGCGATGACGCCATCGCCTGCGGCCAGGGCCTCAAGGCGGGCGGCTCGGTCGTCGCGGCCAAGGCGCTCACCGCCGGCTGCGGCATCCAGGCCGGCGCGTCCGTCGACTGCGGCGAGCACCTGGCCGCCGGCTGGGGCATGATCGCCGGCGAGGACATCCGCGCCGAGGGCGCCATCCGCGCGGGCGAAGGCATCCAGGCGCAAGGCGCCATCACGGCTGGCCCCGGCCACGGCATCTATGCCGGCCTGAACGTGCGCCTGGACGCCTGGCCGGTCTGCGCCAGGGTCATCGCGAGCGAGCGCCCCAGCCAGCTGGTCAGCGGGCATTGGGAAGCGCGGGAACTGGAACTGGCCTGACAAGGCCGCGCCGCCCGCGCGACGGCAAGGCCGCACGGGCGCCAGCCGCCGCGCAAGGGCCGGCGCCCTCCCCGCTATCGCGCCGGCCTGAGCACCAGCATCAGCCCCAGCAGGATCGCCGCCATGCCGACCAGGCTCAAGGCCGGCAGCCGATTGCCCAGGATCAGGAAATCCAGCAACGCCGTGCCGACCGGCACCAGGTAGAACAGGCTGGTCACGTTGACCAGGTTGCCCGCCTGGATCATGCGGTAGAACAGCAGCGTCGCGCCCACCGAGATCACCAGGCCCATCCACAGCCAGGGCAGCACGAAGCCGATGCTCCAGTCCGCCCACAAGGGCTGGAACGGCGCGAACAGCAGGCACAGGACGAGGCTGACCGCGTATTGCAGCGGCATCACGTCCATGGGCGGCTGGCTGGCGCGCTTCTGCAGGATGGCCCCCGCCGTCATGCTCAGCAGCGCGGCCAGGGCGAAGCCGATGCCCGCCGCCGAGTAGCGCGCCAAGGCGATGCTCTGGAACACCACCATGATGAGTCCGGCCAGGGCCAGCAGCAGGCCCGAAACGCGGCCCGCGTCGAAGCGCCGCTCCATCAGCGCCAGCGTCATGATGGGCTGCGCGCCGAGCAGCGTCGCCAGCACCCCTGGCGTGACGCCGTGGTCCAGCGCCAGCAGATAGCAGATGGAATAGCAGCCGATGAGCAGGAAGCCCGTCAGCGCCACGCTGACGCGCGTGCCCGGCGCCGGCAGCCAGCGGCGGCGACCGGCGCAGATCGCCAGCAACACCGCCAGCGCCAGCACGAAGCGCAGCAGCAGGAAGCCAAAGGCGGAGGCATGCGCCAGCCCCCATTTGGCGAAGATCGCGCCGCCGCTCCACAGCAGCACGAACAAGGAGGTGGAGCCATGGGCGGCCCACGCATTCCGGTTGAAAGACATGAGTTTCTACCTGTCGATGAGTGAACAGGCTCGAGCCCGGCCCATCCCGTCGCGGGAAAGCGGCGAGACGGATGCGCGAACCGCCGGACGCGTTCAGGCGTCAAGGCAGGCGGCTTGCGGGCCAGGCAGGAGCGTGATTGGACAAAGCGCGACGCGGACCGGATCGCCCGAACGGATCGGAACGAGCGGGAAGCGCCTTAGCGGCGGACGACGGCCGACGGCGGGTACGGACCCGCGACGACGGCGACGACCCCGACGACGGTCGGCGGCGCCGCTACGACAGGAGGAGAAACCACCGCGCCTCGCGTCATGGCCCGTGCCGGCGCGCGCGCGCCCGCTGCGCGGACGGCGCTGGCGGTGACGGCGATGGACAGGAAGTCGGACATGAGCGTTGCGGTGAACGACCCGGAGAACCGACAAGGTCCCCCTCTTGCGTGGCCAGGCCGGATGTTGCGTCCGCCACTGGATACCGCGCAGGATCAAGTGGCGTAGCCTACGCGCGCGCCCCATGCGCGTCAAGCGGCTTCACACAACTTGACCGCGGCGGCGCGGGACAGGGACCGGCCGACGCGCGCGACGGCTATCCCGCCGCGCCGATGCGCCGCTGCGCCACGCCCAGATCGCGCCAGGCCTCGCCATGGCAGGTGAACATCAGGATCTGGTGGCGCGTGGCGGCATCGAACAGGGCGCGCTTCATGAAGTCGCGCCGGCCCTCGTCGGCGTGGACCAGCGCATCGTCCAGCACCAGCAGCGTGGGACGCCCCGCCTCCTGCAACAGGTCGGCGTAGGCGAAGCGCGCCAGGATGCCCAGCTGCTCGCGGGTGCCGAAACTCAGGCTGTCGAGCGCGTCCTCGCCGCCGACGCGCTGCAAGGCGGCGGGCAGCAAAGCATCGTCCAGGCGCAAGGCAGCCTCGGGGAACAGCAGGCCCAGGTAATGGCGCAGCCGGCGCGCCAGCGGCGCCTGCAGCCGCTGGGTAGCGGCCGCGCGCTTGTCGCTCAGCAGCCGCAGCAGCAGGTCCAGCGCCTGCGCGCGCCGATCCAGCTCGTCGCGGCGGCGCTGCAGACGCTCGCAATCGGCCTCGACCTCGGACAGCCGTTCGCCCAGGCCTTGCGCGCCGGCCTGGTCCAGCTTGCCCTGCAATTGCAGCATCTCGCCGTGCCGGCGCTGCTGCGCCTCGCGTTCCAGCGCGGCCGATTGTTCGAAGCGCAGCGCGTCCTGCTCGATCAGCGCCGGACGCTGGCCGTCCAGCGCGGCTTCGGCCTCGGCCAGCCGCCGCGCCAGCAGATCATGATGGCTGCGCGTCTCGGCCAGCCGTCCCGCCCGCTCCTGGCGCTGCGCGCTGCGCTCGGGCGACAGCAGCGCGGCCCGGCTGGCCGTGGCCTGCGATTGCAGCATCTGGGCGCGGGTTCCCTCCGCGTCCGCCGCGCGCCGGGCCTCGGCCCAGGCATTGCCCGCGTGTTCGGCGGCTGCCTGCGCCTCGCCCAAGGCCTGCCGCGCCGTGGCCAGGTCAAGAACGTCGCCTTCGACCGCCGGCGGCAAGGCATGCAGACGCGCCCGCAGCGCATCACGCCGGACCTGTGCCTCGTCGCGCTGGCCTCGCAGCATGTCGATGCCCTTGGGCGCGTGGATCTGCAGCGCCCTGCGCATGCCTTCCAGATCGCCCTTGAGCGCCGCGTGGCGGGCATGGCGCGCCTCGACCTCATCGACGCTGGCCGCGCCCAGGCGGGCCAGCAGCGCCACCCCATCGGCATCCAGCGCGGCCAGTTCGCGTTGCAGCGCGGGCAGGTCCTTGCCGCCCGGCTCGATGCGCAGGCGGCCCACGCCGGGCAGGTCCAGCTCCGCCGCGGCGGTCAGCAGCAGCTGGCCGTCGGCCTCCAGTGCGCGGCCGTCCAGCAGCGCCCGCGCGCCCGGCTCCAATCGGTACGACAGCCGCGTGGCCACGGCCTGCAGCTGGGCGCGCAGGCTGGCGCGCTGGCTTTCGATCCTGCGCAGTCCCTGCAGATCGGCGTCCGGCACCTCGATGCCGACCACCTCGGCCTTGAGCGCTGATCCCTGGGCGATCAGTTCATTCGCTGCTTTCAGCGCGCCATCCAGGCGTTCCGAGTCGGCGTCCAGCTGGCGCAGTTGCTGCTCCAGGTCGCGCCGATCGGCCTGCGCCTGCGCAGCCGTCAAGGCCAGCCGCGCTGAGTCGGCGGCAGCGCGTTGCGCGTCGCGCTGTTGCAGCGCGCGCGCCAGCGGCGCCTCGGACTGGCGCAGACGCTCGGCGGCCGCCTGCGCCTGCTGTTCCAGCGTCCGCAGCTCGATTTCATCCTGCTGGTCGCGCCCGACCTGATCCTGCAACAGGCCCAGGTTGCTGGCGGCCTGCGCCAGCTCGCGGCGCAAGCCTTCCAGCGTCTCGCGCTCGCGCGCCAGGGCGGCCAGGCGCGTGCGCGCCTCGGCGGCCCGCGCTTCCAGCGCCTTCCAGGGCTCGGCCTGCTGCGCCTGTCCGTGTTCCTGGCGCAAGGCGGCCAGCCGGTCGACGTCCGCGTCCAGCTGCGCCTTGGCGCGCAGGGCGTCGTCACGCGCCGAGCGCGCGCGCGTCAGCGCCTCGTCGGCATCCTTGAACACGCCCTTGGGCTTGCCGTTACGCGCGTCCAGCAGCGCGCCGCGCTCGGCGGACACGCGTTCGAACAGCCTGTCGCCATCGCCGGCCGCCAGTTCGCCGGACAGGCGCGTCAGCGCTTCGCGCAGATAGCCCTGGGCATGGCCCGCCGGCGCGTTGAGCGCCTGGCCCTCGCCCTGCTGGATCCACAGCAGGCCGGGAATGCCCGCCTGCTCGGGCTTGCTCTGCCCGCGTCCGGGCATGTCGAAGCCCAGCAGCGCCGCCAACGCGTTCTCGGCCGCCTCCCCGTCCAGGCGTTCGGCGCCCCCGTCGATCAACAACTCGCAGCGCGCCCGCGTCAGGAACTGCTTTTTCAGCACGTAGTCGCGCCCCGCGTGGCTGAACGCCAGCTCCACGCTGGGCCGCGCGCCGGATTCGCCGCGCGGCGCCAGATCGGCGACCGTCTTGGTGCTGTAGCGTTCGAGGAAAGCCGCGCGGATGGCCGCCGCCACGGTGCTCTTGCCGGCCTCGTTGGGGCCGACGAACAGGTTCAGACCTTCCTGCAAGCCGTCCAGCGCCAGGGGCTGGCGGAACTTGCGGAATTCTTCCAGGACGATGCGCGACAGCTTCATTGCGCGGCTCCCTCGGCCGTTGCCTCGCGCTGCATCCGCAGCAGCAGGCGCAGCGCCTCGGATGCGACGGCGGCTTGCGCATCGCTGCCCGGCGCGGCCTGCATCGCCTGCAATTGCGCCGCGACCTCGGCCACGTAGCCGCTGGCGCCCAGCTGCGCGAAATCGGCCTCGTCCGGCTCCAGCAGCAGACCCGAGAAATCACAGAGCAGCGCGCGCGCCTGCGCGGCCGCCTCGCCCGCCGCGCGTTGCAGCAGCTCCCAGCCAGGCATGCCAACGTGGCCGGCCAGCTCCAGCTTCAGCACGTCCTCGCCGCGCAGCGCCGCCAGCCGGTCGGCCAGCGCCTGGGCGTCGGTCGGCAGGCTCAGCGTCTCGCTCCAGGCCGACCAGCGGTAGCGGCCCAAGGCCACGCGCTCGACCTGCGGCGCCGCGCCCGGGCCGGCGATGCGCACGTCCAGCACATAGCCCGGCTCGTTGCCCCGGAAGCGATCCTGCTCGGGCGTGCCCGCATACCAGCAACGCTCGTCCACCTGCAGGCAGCCGTGCCAGTCGCCCAGCGCCAGATAGTCCAGCCGCGCGCGCGTAGCGCGGTCCGCCGCGATGGGATTGGTGGCATCGATGGTGTCCGGCAGGCGGCCCGTGACGCTGCCGTGCGCCAATCCGACGCGCACGCGGCCGGCCTCGCTTTCCATCAGGTCGAACGCCTGGGTCACGTCATCGTAGGTATGGCGCTGGGTGAGCGGCGCGGCCAGCACCGCCAGGTTGGCGCCGGGCAGGTCCACCACGCCGGCGCGCAGCGGCACATGCACGTTGGCGGGCACGCAGCCCAGCTGGATGGCGCGGGTCCAGACGCTGTCGGCCAGCGCGGCGTCGTGGTTGCCGGCGATCATCACCCAGGGGCCGGCGTAGGCGCCCAGCGCGCCGAACAGGCGACGGATGCCACGGTCGGAGATGCCTTGCGTGTCGAACACGTCGCCGGCCACCAGCACCGCTTCCACGCCGCGCTCGGTCGCCAGCTGGGCGATGCGGGCCACGGCGTCGAAGCGGGCCTCGGCCAGCATGGCGGCGTCATCGGAATCGAATTGGCCGTACTGGCGGCCGATCTGCCAGTCGGCGGTATGCAGGATATGCGTCATGCGGCGATTGTGTCACAAGCGCGCGGGCGCGACGGCCCTCGACAGGGACCTTGCCGTCACCCACAGCAGCCGCGCATCGCCCCGCCTGTTTGACCGCCATGCCGCCCGGCGAGGCGTCATTGGCGACGCAGGATAAACGACGGCCCGGCCGGTATCGTGCGCCGGGCGGGCCGTATAAAGGCGCCGGCTTCTGGCCGACGCTGGAGACAAACGTCAGTCGGGCTCAGGCGCCCTTGCCGCCCAGCACCAGCGGCTGGCTGCGCGCGGCGCCGCGATCGTAGCGCGACAGGCCCAGGTCGTCGGCGCGGATCGCCGGACGCTGGCCCATGACCTGGTCAGCCACCAGCTTGCCCGAACCGCAGGCCATGGTCCAGCCCAGCGTGCCGTGGCCGGTGTTCAGGAACAGGTTGCCGTAGCGGGTGGCGCCCACCACCGGCGTACCGTCCGGCGTCATCGGCCGCAGGCCGGTCCAGAACTCGGCGCGCGGCAGGTCGCCGCTGCCGGGGAACAGATCGTCCACCACCATCTCCAGCGTCTTGCGGCGGGCGTCCTTCAGGCGCAGGTCGAAACCCGCCACCTCGGCCATGCCGCCGACGCGGATGCGCTGGTCGAAGCGCGTCACGGCGATCTTGTAGGTTTCGTCCAGGATGGTCGACACCGGCGCGGCGGACTCGTCGACCATGGGCACGGTCAGCGAATAACCCTTGAGCGGATAGACCGGCAGATCCAGGCCCAGCGGCTCCAGGAAACCGCGGGTGTAGCTGCCGAAGGCGGCCACGTAGCGGTCGGCGGTCAGCACCTCGTCGCCCACGCGCACGCCGGTGATCTGGCCGCCCGCGGTGTTCAGGCCGGCCACGTTCTGGCCATAGCGGAACTCCACGCCCAGCTCGGCGGCCATGGCCGCCAGGCGGGTGGTGAACAGATGGCAGTCGCCGGTTTCGTCGTTGGGCAGGCGCAGGCCGCCAGTCAGCTTGTGGCTGGAGCGCTCCAGGGCCGGCTCGGCCGTCACCAGGCGATTGCGGTCCAGCAGTTCATAGGGCACGCCAACCTCTTCCAGCACGGCGATGTCGCGGCGCGCGGCTTCCAGTTGCGCGTCGGTGCGGAACAGCTGCAGCGTGCCGCGCGTGCGCTCTTCATAGTGGATGCCGGTGGCCGCGCGCAGTTCGCGCAGGCAATCGCGGCTGTACTCGGACAGGCGCAGCATGCGTTCCTTGTTGATCGCATAGCGCTCGGCCGAACAGTTGGCCAGCATGGCCGCCATCCACTTCAGCTGGAACAGGCTGCCGTCCAGGCGGATCGCCAGCGGCGCATGCTTCTGGAACAGCCACTTGATGGCCTTCATCGGAATGCCGGGCGCGGCCCACGGCGTGGAATAGCCGGGCGAGACCTGGCCGGCGTTGGCGTAGCTGGTCTCCTTGGCGGCCGCGGGCTGGCGGTCCAGCACCGTCACTTTGGCGCCCTGGCGGGCCAGGTAATAGGCGGTCGTCGTGCCGATGACACCGCTGCCGAGGACGATCACATGCATGATTCTTTCCGATGGTTGGCTTTATGCAGGAATTTCGGTAGTCTATGGTCCTTATCACAGCGAATATCACTGAAGATTTTGCTTTGACAGTGCTTTTTCTCGATCAACCCTGCTTTTTGACCCCGCGGAAGTGAAATGCGCGAACTGGACCGCCTAGACCTGAAAATCCTGGATATCCTGCAGCGCGAAGGCCGGATTCCTGTGACGGAATTGGCCGAGCGCGTGAACCTGTCCGCCACCCCCTGCTCCGACCGCATCAAGCGCATGGAGCGCGAGGGCGTGATCACCGGCTACCACGCGCGCGTCAATCCGGCGGCGCTGGGCAAGAACCTGCTGGTGTTCCTGGAAATCAAGCTGTCGGCCAAGTCGGGCGACGTGTTCGACAAGGTCAAGCAGGAACTGCTGTACGTGCCCGAAGTCATGGAATGCCACCTGGTGTCCGGCGAGTTCGACTACCTGGTCAAGGCGCGCCTGAGCGAAATGAACGAATACCGCCGCCTGCTCGGCGAGATCCTCAAGCGCCTGCCCGCTTCCGCCGAATCGCACAGCTACATCGTGATGGAAGAGATCAAGGAATCGCTGTACCTGCCCGTCGACAGGTAGGCCCGCGCCATTTGTAACAGAACGGGCGGCCGGCGGCTGGTATGCTGGCACCCCTTTTGCCGCCGGCCGGCCCCGCGCCCGCCCCTGCGGCGCGCGTCCTGATGCTTCTTTTCGCCTATGCACCGTCTCTATAAATACTTCTTCCGTGGCCTGATCACGGTCCTGCCCCTGGCCCTGACGGTATACCTGCTGTATATCTTCCTGGCCTGGACCGAAGCCGTGGCGCTGACCTTCCTGCGCCCGTTCATCGGCGGCTTCTACGTGCCGGGCATGGGCCTGGCCCTGGGCATTCTGGGCATCCTGCTGATCGGCTACCTGGTGTCCAAGGAGCGCGTCAAGCGCGTCCTGGCGCTGGTGGAAACGCCCTTCACCAACCTGCCCGTCGTCAAGAGCATCTATTCCTCGCTCAAGAGCTTCGCCGACTATTTCTCGCCCAGCGCCAAGACCAATGCGCAGCAGGTCGTGATCCTGCGCATTCCCGGCCAGCAGCTGGAACTGGTCGGCCTGGTGACCCGGCGCAACATGGACGGCCTGCCCGAAGGCTTCAGCCCGGGCGCGCGCGTGGCCGTCTACCTGCCCATGGGCTACATGATTGGCGGCTACACCGTGTTCGTGCCGCAGGAATGGGTGCAGCCGATCCAGATGTCGGTGGAGGAAGCCATGCGCTCCTCGCTGATCGCCTGGATGGCGCGCGCCGAGCCCAGCGCCCGCGCGCCCGGCGACGTGCCTTCGGCCGGCAACCCGCCGCCGCCCGCCAATCCGCCGGCCGCCAATGGTCCCGCCTGACGCCCGCTTTCCTCGATATTTCCCTCGCCATGCCCATCATCGAATTCACGCTCGCGCCCGGCTGTCCGTATATTGAAGTGAACCAGCTGCTCAAGGCCACCGGCGCCTGCGACAGCGGCGGCGCCGGCAAGATGCTGGTCGCCGAGGGGCATGTGAGCGTGGGCGGCGTGGTCGAGCACCGCAAGACCGCCAAGATCCGCGCCGGCCAGATCGTCGACATCGGCGACCTGCGCATCGTGGTGCGCGACGGCGACGACGACGCGGCCTGACCCCCTGCCACCATCCGAGCCCGATCCGCCATGAAATTCAAGATGCCCAGGAATTCCATCTTCGCGGTGCTGCTGCGCTCGCCCTGGTGGATCAGCGCGACCATCGCGGTGCTGCTGAGCGTGGGCGGCTTCGCCGCGCTGCCGCTGGAATACGCGGCCATGGGCGTGTTCGCCGCCATCCCCTTCGCCGTGATCGCCATCATGGCGGCCTGGAAGCAGCTGCGCGCGCCGTCCGAAACGCGCGTGCAGGCCGTGGCGCAGGCCGCCGCAGCGATGTCCTGGGCGGATTTTTCCCGCACGGTGCAAGCCGGCTTCCACCGCGACGGCTGCGAGGTCGAACGCCTGCAGGCGCCCGGCGCCGATTTCGCCCTGAGCAAGGACGGCCACGTCGCCATCGTCGGCGCCCGGCGCTGGAAGGCGGCGCGCGTCGGCGTCGAGCCCTTGCGCGAATTGCAGGCCGAACGCGAACGCCGCGGCGCGCGCGAAGCCATCTGCATCGCCCTGGGCGAGGTGCCCGACACCGCCTTGCAATACGCGCGCGCGAACGGCGTCTCGCTGATGCAGGCGCCCGAGCTGGCCAAGCTGCTGCGCGACCTGAAAACCTGATCGCGGGCCATCACCGTGCTCTACCGCGCGATCGCCGACCTGGTGCTGGCCTTCCATGCCGCCTTCATCGCCTTCGTGATGTTCGGCGGCCTGCTGGCATTGTGGCGTCCACGCCTGGCGTGGCTGCACCTGCCCGCGCTGGCCTGGGGCGCCTTGGTGATCGGGATGGGCTGGCTCTGTCCGCTGACGCCGCTGGAAAACGCGCTACGCGCGCGCGCTGGCCAGCAAGGCTATGCCGGCGGCTTCATCGAGCACTATCTGACCGCCGCCATCTATCCGGACGGGCTGACCCGCGAGACGCAGATTGTGCTGGCCACCTTGCTGATAGCCGGCAATCTCGTCGTCTATGGAGTGTGGCTGCGGCGCCGGCGAACCGCGCGACGCGGCCGGTAGGTGCGCCTGATAGATGCGCCCGCCAAGTCCGCCCGGTAGTTGCGTCCGGTAGTTGCGTCCGGTAGTCACCGCCGCTGATCGCGGCCCGCGATCCAGCAAGGCAAGAACGCCCCTATCCGGCCCGGCTGCTGCGCATGCCCGGCACCACCTTCAATGCCTGGTCGGCCGCCAACCTGCGGTAGGCGTCCGTTTCCACCCCCACCAGCGCCACTTTGCCCTGCCCGTCATGATGCAGGCCCCAGCCGAATTGCTTGACCAGCGGCGAGGCACGCAGGCACGCCTGCGACCGGGCGAAGAAGGCATCCCAGGCCGCCTTGCGGCCGGCCTGGTCGATGCCCTGCCGGCTCGCATGCACTTCGAACAGCAGTTCGTCGCTGGTGTAGCGATACGGCGCGTCGCGCAGCAAACCGTATTGCAGGGCTGCCACCGTGCCCGGCCTGGCGGGCGCCGCGCCCGCCCGGGCCTTGCTGTCGGCCGACGCAAGAATGAAGGTATCGACGTAGTTGGTGGTGCCCACGAGCGACGCTCCGGCGGGTATGGAAGGAACGGCGTTCAGGCCAGGCTGCGGGCGATCACCAAACGCTGGATGTCGCTGGTGCCCTCGTAGATCTGGCAAACACGCACGTCGCGATAGATGCGTTCGACCGGGAAGTCCTTCAGGTAGCCATAGCCGCCCAGCGTCTGGATCGCCGCCGAGCAGACCTGCTCGGCCATCTCGGACGCATACAGCTTGGCCATCGAGGCTTCGGTCAGCGCCGGCCTGCCGGCCTCGCGCAGCGCCGCCGCGTGCAGCACCATCTGCCTTGCCGCGTGGATGCGCGTGGCCATGTCGGCCAGGCGGAAGGCCACGGCCTGGTGCTCCATGATGGGCTTGCCGAAGGCCTGCCGGTCGCGCGCATAGTCGCGCGCGCACTCGAAGGCCGCGCGCGCCATGCCCACCGACTGCGAGGCGATGCCGATGCGGCCGCCTTCCAGGTTGGCCAGCGCGATCTTGTAGCCCTGGCCTTCCTCGCCCAGCCGCCAGGCGGCCGGGATGCGCATGTCCTCGAAGGCGATCTGGCAGGTGTCGGACAGGTTCTGGCCGAGCTTGTCCTCGACGCGCACGACCTGGTAGCCCGGGGTGTCGGTCGGCACGATGAAGGCCGAGATGCCGCGCTTGCCGGCGTCCGGGTCGGTGACAGCGAACACGATCACGGTCTGGCCGGTGCGCCCGGACGTGATGAACTGCTTGGCGCCGTTGATCACGTAGTGGTCGCCATCGCGGCGCGCGCGGGTGCGCAGGCTGCTGGCGTCCGAACCGGCCTGCGGCTCGGTCAGCGCGAAGCCGCCGATATGCTCGCCGCGCGCCAGCGGTCGCAGAAAGCGTTCCTTCTGTTCGTCGGTGCCGAATTTCAGGATCGGCATGCAGGCCACGGAGTTGTGCACGCTCATGATGGTGGAGCATGCGCCGTTGCCGGCCGCGATCTCCTCCAGCGCCACGGCATAGGACAGATAGCCGCTGGCGTTGCCGTCCCATTCCTCGGGCACCAGCATGCCGAAGAAGCCCAGCTGCGCCATCTCGCGGATCGCCTCGGCCGGGTACTCGTGCTCGCGGTCCCAGCGTTCGGATCCGGGCGCCAGGCGCTCCTGCGCGAAACGGCGCGCCATCTCCTGGACGCTCTGCTGCTCTTCGGTCAATAACATGCTTGTCTCCTGTCTATTCTCGAAGCGGCCCGGCGCGGGATCGGCGCCGGCCGGCGGGTTCGGATGTGCCTGGACGGCCTGTCATGCAGGCGCCGCACGACTGCGAGAATACACCGCCGGCCGCCGGCCCGGGGCTGGCCCGCGCCATGGCGGCCAGGGGTGGATTTCTTGCGGGCGCATCTGCGGGACGGCAGACTAGGTGCACTGCCAGAAATGTCCGCTGACGCGGCAATGCGCGCACCAGAAGCTGTAGTTGCAACCGCCGCTGCCCCACATCCATTCGTTGCCGTCGTCCTGCGGCAGGTCCGAGTCCAGCTGGAAGGCGAAGGACATCTTGTGGCCGCAATCGGGGCAAGGCGGATACCAGGCTTGCTGCACCCAGCTGGGCGCGCCGCCGACGCGGCTCAGGTTCTGCTGGCCGTTCGAGTCGCCCCAGTCCTGCCAGGCCCAGCGCGCGGGCGCCTCGAACAGCGTGACCTCGGCCGACGCCAGCGGTTCGGCGGGAAACTGCGGCTCGATCGCCACGTCCTTGCGCTGCGTGGGATGGGCTTGCGGCAGGCCCTCGGCATCATGCCGATAGAACAGGGTCGACTCCTCCCAACCCAGGCAGGACAGGCAGACGCCGAAGCTGAGCGGGCCATTGCAGGCGACGCCGGCGCGCGCCGGCTGATCGAGCGACAGCAGGCGATGCAGCGGGCCATGGCACAGGCCGCAAGTACCCGGCAATGCGCCGCCCATGCCCGCCTGCTGCGCCGCCGTGGCGTCCTTGCCGGGGCCGTCAAAGCGCTTCCAGGTCGGATGCAGCGCGCGGATCTCGCGCCGCCACGCCGGTTGCGAGGCGTCCATGTGACGGCGCTGCGCGGCGCTGGCGGAGATGTGCAGCGGGCGGCTGTCATGCAGAGGCCGCAGTCCGCCCTCTTCCAGCGCGTAGCCCAGCAGGTCCATCCAGGCCTCCTGGTCCATGCCATGCTGTCCGGCGCAGGCACGGCGCCAGGCCTCCAGCGTCACGTCGGGCTGGCGCGCATGCAGCAAGGCCACGGCGCGGCTGCGCCGCAGCGTTTCGTCGGTCTCGTCATCCAGGCGCTCCAACCATTCATGCGCCGTGGCCGCGTCCATCGCGCGCCAGGCGAAGTCCGCGTAGTAGCGCGGCGCGCCGGCTTCGGCGCGCGTCGCCGCCAGCAGCTGCTCCCAGCGACCCGAATACAGTTCAGGCCATTGCAGCGCCGCCGAATCCAGCACCTCTTCCATCGCCTCGCCGTGCTTGCCGTCCAGCGCATCCTGCCAGACCCGCCGCAGCGTGGCGGCATACGATGCATCGTCCATCAGATCCAGCGCGGTATCGATGAAGGTCGAGTGCTTCTGCCCGCTGTCCAGGAAGCCCAGCACCAGCTCGCCCAACGCGGCCGGATCCTCGCGCCGCAGCGCCAGCACCTGTGCCATCGGGTCGTTGTTGTTCTTCCAGCCCAGGCTGGCATAGGCTTGCAGGATTTCAGCGGGAGTCATCATGGTTACGGGCCGCGCGCGCGGCCGTTGGGTTCAGGAGGCGGACGCCGCGCCTGCGCGCCGTCCACGATGGTTGATCGGCGTAACGCCTAGCCGCGTGGCCGGGCCAGGCGTTTCCATTCCTCGTTCTCGACCAGCGAGGATCGGTACACGCGCAGCTTGGCGCAGCCCTCGATGGTCTTGAGCAACTTCTTGACCTGATCGCAGACCGAGGCCGGCAACCACGGGCTGAGCGTCACGCGCCGGACCGCCGACCGGTCCACCGGCACGCGCAGCAAGGGCGTGTCGCGCGTCTTCCTGCCGACGAAGAGCCGGAACTCCTTCTCGTCGCGGAACGCGTGGCGCTTCAGGAACGGCAGGTCGGACTCGGCCACGGGTTGCTCGCGCAGCGCCTTGATGGTGCGATATTGCACGGTCTCCGCGCGCAGGCCAGGCACGTCGGCGACTTCGGCGATCAGCTTGTCCTTGTCGAACTCGATGCACACGCCGCCGCTGCCGTTCGAGAAGACGCGCCAGTGGTGGTAGGTCTCGAAGGCCTCGGCCAGGCACAAGGCATAGATGCCCTCCAGCTCCCTGGCGCGCGCGTACTCCTCGATATAGAACGAATCGTTGCGGTCATCCCAGGCCTTGGGATTGAGCAGCGCGAGCTCGCCCGACTGCAGGTAGTCGATCAGGTAAGGCAGCTCGGTGTATCGGCGCAGGGTGGTGGCCAAGTCAACGCTCCCGTGAGGTCCAGCCGCCAGTCTACCCGCTTCGGCCCGCGCCTCAGCGCAGGGCCGCGCGCATGAAAGCGACGACGCGGGCGTTGAAGTCGCGATGAAAGGCCGCCCGGTCGAAATCCGGACCATCGGTGCACAGTGATGGCAGCGCTGCGGCCTGCGCCGGCGAGCATGGCGCCAGGAAGGCGAAATGGCCCGCGCCGGCGACCCGATGGAAATCGGTCCCCGCCGGCAGGCCCTGGCGCAGCGCTTCCACGCTGGCGGGCGTCACCCCATCGCCGCCCAGTTCCGAGGCCCACAGCTGGACCGGCGCGGCCACGCCGGCCAAGGCCGACGGCGCAAACGCATTGAGCGGATCGGCGATCACCAGGGCCTTGACGCGAACATCCTTCGGGTAAGGCTGGGCCGGCGCCTTGCCTGCCGCGATGTCGCGGCACATGGGCAGCCCCGGCTGTGATTCGCAGAACGACAGCCCCTGGCTGAAATCGGGCGCGGCGCCCGCCAGCACCAGGCCGGTATAGCCGCCGCGCGAGAAGCCAAAGAAGCCGACCGCGTCGGAACGCAGCTGCGCCCTGCCCGGCCAGGCGCCGGTCATGTAGTCGATGAGCCGCCGGATTTCGCGCGGACGCGTCGAGAAGATGGACAGATAGCCCTGCCGCGAACGGTCCACGGCGTTGTCGCCCGCGTGATTCAGCGCGGCCACCACGAAGCCGGCCTCGGCCAGCGCCCGCGCGGTGTCGTGATGGCCAAGGAAAGACCCGCCCGAGCCGTGCGACATCACCACCAGCGTCGTCGGCCCCGCCGGCATCGGGCAGTCCGGCGTGCCGGCGATGACGCTACGGCCGACCGTGATCTCGACCTCCGGCGCGTTGCATGGATACCACGTCGCACCCTGCAGCGCGGGGCCATTCATGTCCATGGGCAGGTTGATGCGCTGGAACCCCGCGGCCTGGGCCAGGCTTGCCGTGACGCTCAGGATGATCGCCAGGAACAGGCCATATCCGCGCCGGCGCATGGGCGTGGCGGGGGAAGGCAGACATGGGGCGGGCTTTGCAAGACGGGGCATGGCTAGGGTGGACGGCAGAAAAGGATGACAAGGAAAAGGCAGCGCAGCGATCGGATTCGTAATTCTAGTGTTCGCTGACTGTCGAACTGCGGCTTCCACACTTGGCTGGCCAAGCCCTGGTTCCCGCTGCCTCCGGGCCGCGCGGCGTCATCGGCCTGGCCGATCCATATTCCAAGTCTACGGAGCCCTTTCATGAAAAAAATCTTCGCGGCCACCCTGGGCGCGGCGCTGTCCGCCGCCGCGCAGGCGGAAACCTCGGTCACGCTGTACGGCCTGATCGATACCGGCGTCAGCTACAGCCGGATCACCGGCGACTATACCAACCCAAAGACCGGCATCACGAGCGGCAGCGGCATGAGCCGCCTGGGCGCCACCACCGGCACCACCGCCGGATCGCGCTGGGGCCTGCGCGGCAAGGAGGATCTGGGCGACGGCCTGTACGTCGTGTTCCAGCTCGAATCCGGTTTCGACAGCCGCAACGGCAGCTCACTGCAGGAAAACCGCCTGTTCGGCCGCGAGGCCACCGTCGGCCTGGGCAGCGCCGAATGGGGCGAATTCCGCTTCGGTCGCCAATACAACGTGGGCACGCGCTACTTCTCCGGCATGCTGGGCTCGTCGTTCGGCGGCGGTTTCAACCAGCTGAACACCGGCGCCGGCCTGGGTTTCAGCTCGTCCTACTATCCGCGCTACGACAACCTGCTGGTCTATGAGACGCCCTCCATGGGCGGACTGCGCGCCGCCATCGGCTATTCCAGCAACATCAACGACCTGAAGGACAGCCAGACCGGCTTCGCCACGGCCGACAACACCCGTGCGATCACCGCCGGCCTGCGCTACGACAACGGACCGGTCAACGCCTTCGTCACCTACGACCAGCTCAACGCGTCCAACAAGCTGAGCCCTGCCGAGACCAGCGCCACGCCGCGCTCCTACGTGATCGGCGGATCGTACGACTTCGAGGTATTCAAGCTGGCGCTGGCCTACAACCGCGTCACCGACGGCTGGTTCGCCGGCAAGAAGCTGCCCAACGGCGGCAGCGTCGGCGCCTTCACCGGCACGCCTTCGTATGCGTTCTCCAAGGGCTTCCGCTCGAATTCGTACTTCATCGGGCTGTCCGCGCCGCTGGGCGGCGGCAGCAGCCTGTTCGCGTCGTGGCAACGCGCCGACGCCAATAACAAGAAGCTGACGGGCGGCGACTCGGCCAGCAACACCTACAGCCTGGGCTACAACTACAGTCTGTCCAAGCGCACCGATGTCTACGCGATCGCATCGCACACCAGCAACTGGGCCTTCGTGGATGGCATCAAGGCCACGGAAGTGGGTGTCGGCCTGCGCCACCGCTTCTAGGCGGGCAGCGCGGTCCGCGCGCCGCGCCGGACTCCGTTGATGGCACCCTCCTCCGCGAAGGGAAGGTGTTCCGTCGCCGCGCCTTTCCTCGAGAAGGCGCGGTTTTTTGTTTTCCAATACCGCGCACGCCAATACGCGGGGCAAAAAAAAGCGCCCCTGCGGGCGCTGACGAACCGCGTGGACTCAATCCAGCGCGGCCAGCATGTAGGCCCCGCCGCGCAGCGTATGCAACAGCCGGGGCGTGCGGCCGGCATCGATCTTGCGGCGCAACCTGCGCACCGCGATCGCGACGGCATGGGATTTCGGATTCTTGCGCTCGAACACGGCCAGCTGCATGCCCCAGACCTGTTCGGCAAGCTGCCAGGCGTCGTAGACCTCGCCCGGCCGCTGCATCAGAAAAGCCAGCAAGGCGAATTCCTTGGGCGTCAGCCGCAGGACCTCGCGGTTGCGGCTGACCCGGCCGCGCAGCAGATCCAGCTCCAGGTCCGCGAGATGCAGGCTGTAGCCGGACTGCCGCGACGCCTCGCGCATGGCGCAGGCCATGCCTGCCGCCCCGCTTATCGGCCCGCCCCGCCCTGGCGCTGCACTTCGGCCTGGTACTCAGGGCCGCTGCGCAGGCGCAGGTACTCGGCGTAGGCGACCCGGTATTCACGGCTGTAGATATCGGGCGATGCCTCGCCGCGCCAGAAGCGCTCCAGGCCGGCGCGCTTCCACAGGGCCAGGTCGGCGCGCACTTCCGCGCGCGTCAGGGACTGGCCGTGATAGCTGGCGGCGGGCTGCGCCTGCGCCGGGGTCTGCGCCTGGGCCAGGGACGTGGCGCCGGCGGCCAGGGCCAGCATCAAGGCAACGTTGTGAATGGTCTTCATGGTGTGCTCCTTGGGATGAATCGCTGCCGGGTTGCAGCATGGAGACCATTCTAGGGACGGGGTACGGACAAAACACTGATAGCAGGATTACGTTTTTGCAATGACTCAGCTGGCAGGGAATGGGCGAAAAAAAACGCCGCCTCGCGGCGGCGTCCTGCCTGCAAGCGACGCGCTCAGCGCACCTTGCCCGCCTTCCAGGCCTGCAGCAGCGTGTCATAGGCGATGGTCTCGCCCTTGGGCTTCTCGTTGGCCAGCTTCTTCCACGGCGCCTGCTGGTCCGACAGCCACTTGTTGGGATCGCCCTTGGCGTTGAGCTTGGGCGCGCACTGCGCCATGCCCGCCCGCTCCAGGCGCGCCATCACCTGGTCCATCTCGTTGGCCAGGTTGTCCATGGCGGCCTGCGGCGTCTTCTCGCCGGTCACGGCGGTGGCGACGTTCTTCCACCAGAGCTGGGCCAGCTTGGGGTAGTCGGGCACGTTGTTGCCGGTGGGCGTCCAGGCCACCCGCGCCGGGCTGCGATAGAACTCGATCAGCCCGCCGTAGTTGGCCGCGTTCTTGGTGAAGAACTCGCTGTGGATGTCGCTGTCACGGATGAAGGTAAGCCCGGTGATGGACTTCTTCAGCGACACTGTCTTGGCCGTGACGAACTGCGCGTAGAGCCAGGCGGCAGCCATGCGCTTGGGATCGGTGGACTTGAAGAAGGTCCACGAGCCCACGTCCTGGTAGCCGTTCTGCATGCCGTCCTTCCAGTACGGGCCGTAGGGCGACGGCGCCATGCGCCACTTGGGCGTGCCGTCGTCGTTGACCACCGGCAGGCCCTTCTTGGTCATGTCGGCGGTAAAGGCCGTGTACCAGAAGATCTGCTGCGCGATCTGGCCCTGGGCCGGCACCGGGCCGGATTCGGAGAAGGTCATGCCCATGGCCTGCTGGGGCGCGTACTTCTTCATCCAGTCCACGTACTTGGTCAGCGCGTAGACTGCGGCCGGGCTGTTGGTGGCCCCGCCGCGCGCCACCGAAGCGCCGACCGGCGTGCACTTGTCATCGGCCACGCGAATGCCCCACTCGTCCACCGGCATGCCGTTGGGCAGGCCCTTGTCGGCGGCGCCGGCCATCGACAGCCACGCGTCGGTGAAGCGCCAGCCCAGGGACGGGTCCTTCTTGCCGTAGTCCATGTGGCCATAGACCTTCTTGCCGTCCAGCTCCTTGACGTCGTTGGAGAAGAAGTCGGCGATGTCTTCATAGGCGGACCAGTTGGTCGGCACGCCCAGCTCGTAGCCGTACTTGGCCTTGAACTTGTCCTTCAGGTCCTGGCGCGCGAACCAGTCGGCGCGGAACCAGTAGACGTTGGCGAACTGCTGGTCGGGCAGCTGGTAGAGCTTGCCGTCCGGCGCCGTCGTGAACTTGGTGCCGATGAAGTCCTTCAGGTCCAGGTTGGGGTTGGTCCATTCCTTGCCCGCGCCGGCCATGTAGTCCGACAGCGGCAGGATGGCGCCGTAGCGGTAGTGGGTGCCGATCAGGTCGGAATCGGAAATCCAGCCGTCGTAGATGGACTTGCCCGACTGCATGGACGTCTGCAGCTTCTCGACCACGTCGCCTTCCTGGATCAGGTCGTGCGTGACCTTGATGCCGGTGATCTCGCTGAAGGCCTTGGCCAGGGTCTTGGACTCGTACTCGTGGGTGGTGATGGTCTCGGAAACCACGTTGATTTCATTGACGCCCTGCGCCTTGAGCTTGGCGGCCGCCTCGATGAACCACTTCATCTCGGCCAGCTGCTGGTCCTTGGACAGCGTCGAGGGCTGGAACTCGGAATCGATCCACTTCTGCGCCTCGGGTTCGCCGGCCCAGGCCGCGGACGTGCCGATCAGGGCGATGGCGGCCGCGACGGCGCGCATGCGAAATTTCATGAACAGTCTCCTCGAAAAGTCTCCCCCTCTCTTGTGCTGCGGACTCCTGGCCGGGGAAGACGCTGGCCGATAGTCCTTCCAAACCGCTTGCTTGCTCATGCGGGGTCTAGGCGCCCCGTCATCCTTTCCTCATGATGAAGGCCAGCAGCAGCATCGAGGCCACGAAGCTGATCCACACCGACGGCGGCCCGTCCAGCGAAAACCATTCCGCCGCCTTGCCGCCCAGGCCCAGGAACGCCAGGTTGAGCCAGGCCGCGGCCAGAAGGCCGATGAACAGGCGGTCGCCCCGCGTGGTGCGGATGGGCAGGAAGCCCTTGCGCTCCACCGTGGGCGATTTCAGTTCCCAGATCGTCATGCCCACCAGCATCAGCGCGATGCAGCTGAAGAACACGGCGACGGGGGTGGTCCATACCATCCAGCTGAACATGGTCCGCCCTCCTATACCCGGCCCATCGCGAAGCCCTTCGCGATGTAGTGCCGCACGAACCAGATGACGATGCCGCCCGGCACGATGGTCAACACCCCGGCCGCGGCCAGCACGCCCCAGTCCATGCCCGACGCGGACACGGTGCGGGTCATGGTGGCGACGATGGGCTTGGCGTTGACCGAGGTCAGCGTGCGCGCCAGCAGCAGCTCGACCCAGCTGAACATGAAGCAGAAGAACGCGGCCACGCCCACGCCCGACTTGATCAGCGGCAGGAAGATGGTCAGGAAGAAGCGCGGGAAGGAATAGCCGTCCACGTAGGCGGTCTCGTCGATCTCGCGCGGCACGCCGGACATGAAGCCTTCCAGGATCCACACCGCCAGCGGCACGTTGAACACCAGGTGCGCCAGCGCCACGGCCAGGTGCGTGTCCATCAGCCCGAACGAGCTGTAAAGCTGGAAGAACGGCAGCAGGAACACGGCCGGCGGCGTCATGCGGTTGGTCAGCAGCCAGAAGAACACGTGCTTGTCGCCGATAAAGCGGTAGCGCGAGAACGCGTAGGCCGCCGGCAACGCCACGGCCAGCGAGATCACCGTGTTGATCAGCACATAGATCAGCGAGTTGATGTAGCCCGAATACCAGGCCGGATCGGTGAAGATCGTGCGGTAATGCTCGAAGGTGAAGTCGCGCGGCCACAGCGTCAGCGTGCTGACGATCTCGGTATTGGTCTTGAACGACATGTTCAGCATCCAGTACAGCGGCAGGATGGCGAACGCCAGATACAGCGCCAGGAAGATGGCGCGCCACCAGGTGCTTTGTTCACGCATTTGCGCGCTCCTCGTCCATGCCGCCCGTGGTGCCGGCACGCTGCATCCAGTTGTAGAGGATGAAGCACAGCAGCAGGATGATCAGGAAATAGATGATGGAAAACGCCGCCGCCGGACCCAGGTCGAACTGCCCCACCGCCTTCTGCGTCAGGTACTGCGACAGGAAGGTGGTGGCGTTGCCGGGACCGCCCCCGGTGAGCACGAAGGGCTCGGTATAGATCATGAAGCTGTCCATGAAGCGCAGCAGCACCGCGATCATCAGGACGCCGCGCATCTTGGGCAGCTGGATGTAGCGAAACACCGCCAGGCGCGAGGCGCCGTCGATGCGGGCCGCCTGGTAGTAGGCGTCGGGAATCGCGCGCAGCCCCGCATAGCACAGCAGCGCGACCAGCGGCGTCCAGTGCCACACGTCCATGACCAGCACGGTGACCCAGGCGTCCACGTCGCTGCCGGTGTAGTTGTAGTCCACGCCCAGCCAGGACAGCGTCGCGCCGAGCAGGCCGATATCGGTGCGGCCGAACACCTGCCAGATGGTGCCGACCACGTTCCAGGGGATCAGCAGCGACAGCGCGATGACCACCAGCACCGCCGACGCGCGCCAGCCCGAGGCCGGCATGGACAGCGCCAGCAGGATGCCAAGCGGAATCTCGATGGCCAGCACCGCCAGCGAAAAGCCGATCTGCCGCAGCAGCGCGCCATGCAGCTCCTCGTCCTGCAGCACGGCGGCGAACCATTCGGTGCCCACGAACACGCGGCGCTCCGGCGAGATGATGTCCTGCACCGAGTAGTTGACGATGGTCATCAGCGGCAGGATGGCCGAGAACGCCACGCACAGCACCACGGGCAGGACCAGGAACCAGGCCCGGTGATTGATCGGTTTCATCGGATCAGCTCCTCGTCGCGGTAGAAGCAGGTATGCGTATTGAGCGCCGACAGCCAGACCGTCTCGCCCGGCGCGGGCGCCTGCGCCTGGCTGTTCAGGCGGGCGCGCACGACGTTGCCTTCGAAGTCCGCCGTCAGCAACAGGTAGGTGCCGACGTCCTGCACCCGTTCCACCCGTACCGGCAACCCGCCCGGCGTGCCCGGCTCCACCCGGCGCAGGTATTCGGGCCGCACGCCGAGCTTGACCGGGCCGGCGTCCGCCAGGCGCGCGGCCTGGACGGTGTCCAGCCCATCCAGCCGGCAGGCGCCGACGCGCAGCGCGCCGTCGGTCCAGTGGGCCGGCAGGAAGTTCATGCCAGGCGAGCCGATGAAATGCCCCACGAAGGTATGCGCCGGCCGTTCGAACAGATCGTCGGCGCCGCCCACCTGCACCGCCCGTCCGCGCGCCATCACCATCACCTGATCGGCGAAGGTCAGCGCCTCGGTCTGGTCGTGCGTGACGTAGATCAGCGTGAGCTTGAACTCGCGGTGAATCTCCTTGAGCTTGCGCCGCAGTTCCCATTTGAGCTGCGGATCGATCACGGTCAGCGGCTCGTCGAACAGCACCGCCGACACATCGCTGCGCACCAGGCCCCGGCCCAGCGAGATCTTCTGCTTGGCGTCGGCGGTCAGGCCGCTGGCGCGGCGGTCCAGCACCTGGGACATTTCCAGCATCTCGGCGATGCGCCCCACGCGCTCGCGGATCCGGTCGGGCGCGATGCCGCGGTTGCGCAGCGGGAACGCCAGGTTCTCGGCCACGGTCATGGTGTCGTAGACCACGGGAAACTGGAACACCTGGGCGATATTGCGGGCCTGCGGCGTCTTGGCTGTGACATCCTGGCCGTCGAACAGGATGCGGCCGTGGGACGGCCGCAGCAGTCCCGACACGCAATTGAGCAAGGTGGTCTTGCCGCAGCCCGACGGGCCGAGCAAGGCATAGGCGCCGCCATCGCGGAACGTGAACTTCAGCGGCAGCAGCGCGTAGTCCTCGTCGGCCTGGGGATGGGGCACATAGGAATGGGAGAGGTCCAGCTCGATCTGTGCCATCAGCGGGCCTCCCCGGCGGCGGGCGCCGCCAGCCAGCCCGGCGCGGCCAGCAAGGCGCCGTCGGCGCCGAAGGCGTAGGTCTGCGCCGGATCGAAATACAGCCGCAGGCGCTGGTCCAGCGTGCAGCGGTGCACGCCGGGCAGCTGCGCCACCACCTCGCCGGCGGCGGTCTCGGCATGCACGAAGGTGTCCGATCCGGAGATCTCGGCCAGCTTCACCACGCTGTCCAGCGCGATATGGCCGGGCTGCTCATGCACGTCCAGCGCGCCGGCGCGCAGGCCGGCGGTGATGTCGCCGGCTCCCGCAGGCAGGGGCCGGTCCACGCGCACGCCGCCCGGCAGCTCGAAGCCGCCGGGCCGCCGCGCGGCAGCGAACAGGTTCATGGGAGGATCGCTGAAAGCGCGCGCCACGCGGATGGAGGACGGGCGGTGGAACACTTGCGCCGTGGGTCCGTACTGCAGCAGCCGCCCTTCGTCGAGCACCGCCGTATAGCCGCCCAGCAGCAGCGCCTCGCCGGGCTCGGTGGTGGCATAGATCACGGTCGAGCGCCCTTCCGCGAACAGCGCGCTCAGTTCGTCGCGCAGCTCTTCGCGCAGCTTGTAGTCCAGGTTGACCAGCGGCTCGTCCAGCAGGATCAGCGGCGCGTTCTTGGCCAGCGCGCGCGCCAGCGCCACGCGCTGCTGCTGGCCGCCGGACAGCTCGGACGGATGGCGCTTGACCAGGTGGTCGATGTGCAGCCGCGCCGCCATCGCCATGACCTTCTCGGCAATGCCGCTCTCGCCGCGCAGCTTGAGCGGCGAGGCAATGTTGTCGAACACCGTCATCGACGGATAGTTGATGAACTGCTGGTACACCATCGCCACGTTGCGCTGCCTGACCGGCACGCCCGTGACGTCCACGCCGTCGGCCAGCACGCGGCCCTCGGTGGGCCGGTCCAGCCCGGCCATGATCCGCATCAGCGTAGTCTTGCCCGCCAGGGTGGCCCCCAGCAATACGGTCATCGCGCCCGGCGCCGGCGCCAGGCTCATCGGATACAGGTGCGTTTGCGAGCCGGCCCGCAAACCTGTCCTGTCCAGGTTCAGCTGCATCTAGTCTCCTCAACCTACCAATACGTCCCGGTTTTTTGACCGGGTTTGGGGCATTGCGGTGCTGCAGCTTATCCGCCCCCGTTTTTTAGGCGCGAATCAGCGGGTCTTTCATGTTGCTTTCGTTTTTTGTGCGTTTTACTCAAAAAGCGAACAGAAAACAATCTTGCAGTGCGTCATTATTTTTCGCTTTTGTTGTTTTATCATACGCACATGACACTGAATCCCAGACAGAGCGCCTTGATCGAAATGGTGCGGGCCCAAGGCTCAGCCACGATCGAGGAACTTGCCAAACGCTTCGACGTCACGCTGCAGACCGTGCGGCGCGACGTGCATTTCCTGTCGGAAGCCGGCCTGCTGTCGCGCTTTCACGGCGGCGTGCGCATCGAGGCTTCCACCATCGAGAACATCGCCTACCGCAAGCGCCAGGGGCTGCACGCGGCCGGCAAGCAACGCATCGCCGAGGCCGTGGCCCGCGCCGTGCCGGACGGCTGCTCGCTGATCCTGAACATCGGCACCACCACCGAGGCCATCGCACGCGCCCTGCTGCGCCATCGCGGCCTGCGCGTCATCACCAACAATCTGCACGTGGCCGACATCCTGTCCGACAATCCGGACTGCGAGGTGATCGTGGCCGGCGGCGTGGTGCGCTCGCGCGACCGCGGCATCATCGGCGAAGCCACGATGGATTTCATCCGACAGTTCAAGGTGGACATCGGCCTGATCGGCATTTCCGGCATCGAAGCCGACGGCACGCTGCGCGACTACGACTTCCGCGAAGTGCGCGTTTCCCGCACCATCATCGAACAGTCGCGCGAAGTCTGGCTGGCCGCCGACAGCAGCAAGTTCAAGCGCCAGGCCATGGTCGAGCTGGCCCACATTTCCGAGATCGACCGCTTCTTCACCGACGCGCATCCCCAGGAACCGCTGGCCCAGGCGCTGCAGGACGCCGGCGTGCGCTGCGAGGTCGCGGCCGCCGCGCCTGCCAAGTCCGCCGCCTGAAACTGCCCCGACGCCCGCCACCGCCCACCACAGGCCGAACCGACAAACTCCCATAGCGCATGACCCAGGATCCCGCGGACATGCCCTCACAGCTCCTATGAATTCCACACTCGCTTCCGTCACCCCGCCCGACCGCGATCGCCTGCTCGCCCAGCTCGACAACACGCCCGCCTGGGACGTGATCGTCATCGGCGGCGGCGCGACCGGCCTGGGCACCGCGGTGGACGCCGCCTCGCGCGGCTACCGCACGCTCTTGATCGAAGGCGCCGACTTCGCCAAGGGCACGTCCAGCAAGGCCACCAAGCTGGTCCACGGCGGCGTGCGCTACCTGGCGCAGGGCAATATCAGCCTGGTGCGCGAAGCGCTGCACGAGCGCGGCCTGCTCAACCGCAATGCGCCCCACCTGGTGTGGCCGCTGGGCTTCGTGGTGCCGGCCTACAACCTGCTGGACCAGCCCTTCTATGGCATCGGCCTGAAGATGTACGACATGCTGGCCGGCAAGCTGAACCTGTCGCCCAGCCGCTGGCTGTCGCGCCGCGACACGCTGGCCAACGCGCCGACGCTGGCCGAACAGGTCAATGGCCGCGGCCTGAAGGGCGGCGTGCTGTATTACGACGGCCAGTTCGACGACGCGCGCCTGGCCATGAGCCTGATGCGCACGCTGTTCGACCTGGGCGGCACGGCGGTCAACTACGTGCGCGCCACGGGCCTGACCATGACGAACGGCAAGGTCGACGGCGTGACGGCCACCGACGCGCTGGGCGACGCGGTCTTCACGCTGCGCGCGCGCTGCGTGATCAATGCCACCGGCGTCTGGGTCGACGCCGTGCGCCGCATGGAAGACAAGAACGCCCCCACCATGGTCGCGCCCAGCCAGGGCGTGCACCTGACGCTGCCGCGCGACTTCCTGCCGGGCAAGCGCGCCATCCTGATTCCCAAGACCGACGACGGCCGCGTGCTGTTCGTGGTGCCATGGAACGGCCACACCATCGTCGGCACCACCGACACGCCGCGCGACGACCTGCCGCTGGATCCCGACGCCGGCGCGCAGGACGTGGACTTCATCCTGGGCACGGCGGCGCGCTACCTGAGCCGCAAGCCCACCCGCGACGACGTCACCAGCGTCTGGGCCGGTCTGCGCCCGCTGGTCAAGGCCACCGGCGAAGCGTCCACCAAGGCGCTGTCGCGCGAACACACCATCCTGGTGTCCAAGGCCGGCCTGGTCACGGTCACCGGCGGCAAATGGACCACCTACCGCCGCATGGCGCAGGACGTGGTCGACACCGCCATCCAGAACCAGCTGCTGACGCAGGCGCCCTGCCGCACCGAGTCGCTGGCCCTGCACGGCGCCGCCGGACTGGCGCCGTCGCAGGAACACGCCGGCACGCCGGACAGCTACTACGGCAGCGACCTGCCCGCGCTCAAGGCCCTTCCTGGCGCCGAGCGCATGCTGGTCAGCGCCAGCGGCCTGTCCGAAGCCCATGTGCGCTACGCCGCCCGCTACGAGCTGGCGCGCACCGCCGAGGACGTGCTGGCGCGCCGCAACCGCGCCCTGTTCCTGGACAGCGAGGCCGCCATGCTGGCGGCGCCGGAAGTCGCCCGCATCCTGGCGGAGGAACTCGGCCACGACGCCGCCTGGCAGCAGCGCACGCTGCGCGACCTGGAACCGGTGGCCGCGCGCTATCGCCTGCGCTGAAGCGCGGGATTCCATGCGCCGGCAGCCTCCCGCCCTGCACGCTTGCGCCGCCCTCTGCGCGGCGCTGGCGCTATGGGGCGCGCCCGCCGCAGCCCGCGACGCCGGCAAGACGGCAGGCGCCAGCCTGGCGC
>NZ_JCBANG010000040.1:0-54982 GCF_059760905.1 Achromobacter sp. 1011811831 | reverse complement strand
CCGTCTCGTTGATCTCGATGTCGTACACATCCAGGCCGGCGAACTTCTTGAACAGCACCGCCTTGCCTTCCATCACCGGCTTGGACGCCAGCGCGCCGATATTGCCCAGGCCCAGCACCGCCGTGCCATTGGTGATCACGCCCACCAGATTGCCCCGCGCCGTGTAGCGGAACACATTGGCCGGGTCGGCCACGATTTCCTCACAGGCCGCCGCCACGCCGGGCGAATAGGCCAGCGCCAGATCGCGCTGGTTGGTCAGCTGCTTGGTGGGGGTGACGGAGATTTTGCCGGGGCGCCCGAACTCGTGATATTCGAGGGCGGCTTTGCGAAGATTGGCATCCATGGAATCGGCGAGAAGCTAGTGCTAGTACAGGAAAGGGAGAAATTCTATTCCTACGGCGGCCGGCGCGATATGGCTGCGGGCGCGGGCCGCGCCCGTCCGCCGTCCCGCGCCGGCGGGGCCAGCCCATCTTACCCGCGGCCCGCGGACCGTCGCTATTGCGAAAAAGCGAGTAAGGGAAAACGACCATCCGGGTCGAACAGCGCCTTGATCCGGGCGTCCAGCCTGCGTCCCGCCTGCCGCGCCGCATCGTCCAAGGACGGCGCGGCGCCGCCTCCCTCCCCCTCGGCCGCCGGCACGGCCGTGAGCAGCACCTCCTGCACCCAGGCCAGCGTGCCGCCGTGTCCCAGCAGCAGATGCGCCAGGTTGACCGTGGCGGGCGCCTGCGGCCGCAGCGCGTCCAGCCGGTAACGGCCGGCCCAGGCGCCGCCCGCGACGCAGGCGGCGGCGTCCGGTCCCGTGCTCAACTGGAACAGCGCCGGCACCAGCCGCTGCAGCGTGGCCGAGCGCAGCGGTCGTTCGTCGCTCTCGCCAAAGGGCCCCAAGGTTTCCTCCACCCCGTCGGCCAGCACCACGTCGGCCGCCAGGACCCCGGACTGCGCGCAGCGTCCCGCCGGCCAGGCTGCTGGCGCCGCCAGCCACTCGGCCAGCGTCATGGCGCCGGGCAGGCCGTCGAACTGCCGCAGGCCGGCCTGGGCCAGCACCGCCAGCGGCACGCCGGGCTGGGCCCGCCAGCGCGGCATGTCCCCGGCCAGGCGGGCCAGACCGCTGAGGTTCGCGGGATCCACCCGCAGACAGGGGCCGGCGGCGGCGGTCCCGTCCACGCCGTCCAGCGCCAGGGCCACGCCGTACTCGGCGCACAGCGCCCGGGCATGGGCTAGGTCGCCCTCGCGCGCGGGCGCCAGCCAGCCACGCGGGCCGTCCGCGCCGGCCTCGCCCAGGTCGCGCACGGCCCCCTGGCACAACAGCGTCAGGCGCTGCATGAATCGGGCCCAAGGCGTCTGCGCGGGACGCCGGCCGAGCAGGAAAGCGCGCCGGGATGGCTGCATGACTACAATTCCCCTTCTGCTTCAGATCGCTTCGAGAATCAAATGCCCCGCCTTGCCCATCGCACCAACGACTTTCTGACATTCCGAGTAATGGAACTCTTCAAGCAGGCGCAGGCCCTGCAGGCCGCGGGCAAGGACATTATCAGCCTGGGCATCGGCGAACCGGACTTTACCGCGCCGCCCCAGGTCGTGGAAGCGCTGGAACGCTCGGCGCGTTCCGGCCTGAGCGGCTACAGCCCGACCGCCGGCCTGCCCGCGCTGCGCGAGGCCATCGCCGGCTTCTACCTCGACCAGTTCGGCGCCCGCGTCGATCCCCGGCGCGTGATCGTGACCGCCGGCGCCTCCGGCGCCCTGACGCTGGCCTGCGCCGCGCTGGTCAACGCCGGCGGCGAAGTGCTCATGCCCGACCCCTCCTATCCGGCCAACAGCAACTTCGTGCTGGCCGCCGGCGGCGTGCCGCGCCTGATCCCCAGCACCGCCGACAAGCGCTTCCAGCTGTCCGCCCAGGACGTGGCGCAGCATTGGACGCCCGCCACCCAGGGCGTGCTGGTGGCCTCGCCCAGCAATCCCACCGGCACCTCGATCGCGCACGGCGAACTGGCCGAGCTGCTGGCCCAGGTGCGCGCCCGCGACGGCTTCGCCATCGTCGACGAAATCTACCTGGGACTGTCCTATGAAGGCCAGCCGCGCTCGGCGCTGACGCTGGACGACGACGCCATCGTCATCAACAGCTTCTCCAAGTACTTCCACATGACCGGCTGGCGCCTGGGCTGGATGATCGTGCCCGACAGCATGGTGGAAGCGGTCGAGAAGATCGCCTCCAGCCTGGCCATCTGCGCGCCCACGCTGGCCCAGCACGCCGCGCTGGCCTGCTTCACCGACGACGCGCTCAAGACCTACTCGCACCGCCGCGAAGCCTTCAAGCAGCGCCGCGACTACCTGCTGCCCGAATTCGAGCGCCTGGGACTGCGCGTGCCGGTCAAGCCGGACGGCGCCTTCTATATCTACGCCGACATCAGCGACCTGGGCATGGACAGCACCGCTTTCTCGCAACGCCTGCTGCTGGAAGCGGGCGTCGCGGCCGTGCCGGGCCTGGACTTCGGTCCGGCCCACGGCGACCACACCATGCGCTTCTCCTATGCCACCGGCCTGGACCGGCTGGAAGCGGCCGTCGATCGCATGGGCAAGCTGCTGGGTCACTGAACCGGCGTTTGGGTTCCATGAAAAGCAACGCGCCCCGAGGGGCGCGTTTTCCTGTAGCCGGGGCGAGACCGGATCGGGATCAATCCCTCGCCAGCGCGATGCCCGAGGCCAGCGCCAGGCGCCGGCGCTCGGCCTGCACCTTGGCGCCATAACCATTGTCGTCGGGGCCGGTGGCGCCGACGTAACAGGCCAGGCCGCCATCGACCGAGCCGCGCCGGTTGATGCAATCCTTCAGGATGGTGGCGCCCACCATGATGTTGGCGCCGGGATCCAGCGGATTCTTGCCGACCGCGTCGAACTTGTCCTGGTGGACGCTGGTCATGACCTGCATCAGGCCCTGCGCGCCCACATGGCTTTCGGCCAGCGGGTTGTAGCGCGACTCGATGGCGATCACGGCCAGCAGCAACAGCGGATCAAGCTGCTTGTCGCGGCCGACCTTGTACACCGTGCCCACCAGCGGGCCGGTCGCGTCATAGGCGACCTTGTACTTGCGCGAAATATAGTTGCGCAAGGCTTCGGCCTGCGGGCCGGTGGCGACCATGGCAGGCTTCTTGGGCGCCGGCGGCGCCACGCGGGCCGGCCCCAGCATGCCGGTGGCGTTGCTGGCGGGCGCGGCGGGCACGGCCATCGCAATGGCCGAGGACGAATCTATGCTGAGCTCGGATCCGGTATCGGACTCGGAACCCGCTTGCATGGATGTAGGCGCGAGGGCGGTCAACAAGGCTTTGTGCACCTGCAACGCCTGGTCGCGCAAACCAGGCAGGGCGAATCCCATGCTTACCGTCACGATCACGGCAATGCCCAGGTAGACGGAGCAAATGCGCAGGGATTCGGCAAGATAGTGGTGCACTCCTTGGGCCATGCGCCTGAACAGGCTGGCCACTGACGCATCGGGCATAAGACCTCCTGCGTATCAAAGAGGGGGTTAATGTTAACCTCTCTGGCTGATCGAAATGTAACCAAATTGCCGGGATCTGTAGTGAAATACCGCGACCTTCGAGACTTTCTCGCCCAACTCGAACGCATGGGCGAACTCAAGCGCATCGCCGCGCCCGTCTCCACGCGCCTGGAAATGACCGAGATTTCCGACCGCGTGCTGCGCGCCTCGGGCCCGGCCCTGCTGTTCGAGAACGCACAGCACGACGGCCGCCCGGCGCAGATGCCGGTACTGGCCAACCTGTTCGGCACGCCGGCGCGCGTGGCGCGCGGCATGGGCGCCGACGATGTCAGCGCGCTGCGCGACATCGGCGAGCTGCTGGCCTCGCTGCGCGAGCCCGAGGCGCCCAAGGGCCTGCGCGACGCGCTGGCCAAGGTCTCGATGCTGAAGTCGGCGCTGTGGGACATGAGCCCCAAGAACGTCAAGAGCCCGGCCTGCCAGGAAGTCGTCTGGGAAGGCAAGGACGTGGACCTGACCCGCCTGCCGATCCAGACCTGCTGGCCCGGCGACGTGGCCCCGCTCTTGACCTGGGGCCTGGTGATCACGCGCGGCCCCAACGCCAAGCGCCAGAACCTGGGCATCTACCGCCAGCAGCTGCTGGGGCCGAACAAACTCATCATGCGCTGGCTGTCGCACCGCGGCGGCGCGCTGGATTTCCGCGACCACGCGATCGCCCATCCCGGCACGCCCTTCCCCATCGCCGTGGCGCTGGGCGCCGACCCGGCCACCACGCTGGGCGCGGTCACGCCGGTGCCGGACAGCCTGTCCGAGTACCAGTTCGCCGGCCTGTTGCGCGGCTCGCGCACCGAGGTCGCGCAGGCGCTGGGCAGCAACCTGTCGGTGCCGGCCTGGGCCGAGATCGTGCTCGAAGGGCACCTGCTGCCGGCGTCCGACCCTCGCGCCCTGCCGCCCACCGTGCCCGAGGGCGCCCCGCCGCCTCCCGCCACCGGCTACGAGATGGCGCTGGAAGGCCCCTACGGCGACCACACCGGCTACTACAACGAGCAGGACTGGTTTCCGGTCTTCACGGTGGAACGGATCACGATGCGGCGCAATCCCATCTACCACTCCACCTACACCGGCAAGCCGCCGGACGAGCCGGCCGTGCTGGGCGTGGCGCTGAACGAAGTGTTCGTGCCGCTGCTGCGCCGCCAGCTGCCGGAGATCGTGGACTTCTACCTGCCGCCCGAGGGCTGCAGCTATCGCCTGGCCGTGGTGTCGATCCGAAAGCAGTATGCCGGCCACGCCAAGCGCGTCATGTTCGGCCTGTGGAGCATCCTGCGCCAGTTCATGTACACCAAGTTCATCGTGGTGGTGGACGAGGACATCGACCCGCGCGACTGGAAGGAAGTGGTCTGGGCCATGACCACGCGCATGGACCCGGTGCGCGACACGCTGCTGGTCGAGAACACGCCGATCGACTACCTGGACTTCGCCTCGCCCGTCTCCGGCCTGGGCGGCAAGATGGGCCTGGACGCCACCAACAAATGGCCGGGCGAGACCAGCCGCGAATGGGGCACGCCCATCGTGATGGACGCCGAGGTCAAGCAGCGCGTGGACGCCATGTGGAGCGAGCTGGGGCTCTGACCCCCCGGCGGGCGGCGCGCGATCTCCCCGCGCAATCGATTGAAGCCGCCCGCGCCGCGCCCCGCGCATCCAATCGTTACAAGCCGTTCCAAACGGGCTGTGAACGAGCGCTTCGAATTCGCCGAGAGCGGCGTCTTTCCAGACCTGGCGGCCGGTTCTTAAGACTCTCTTGAACTTTGTATGCGCCTCATCCGGGGCTTTCTACACTGCCGGCATGATGACTGTCCCGCGACGGTCCCGGCCCGGCAAGCACTGTCGCGCCCAGCGACACGCGGGCGGTCATTCTCGAACGAATCGGCAACCTCAACGCCGTCCCTGTTTTCCCCAGGGATGACGATCCCGACGGTCGTCATGCCGGCCTTTCCGGATTGAATCACCGCAGGCTTTGGCAGGCGCGCACAGACGCTCCGCCCGTGCCTCGCCCGGCCAGCGCGACCTGTCCGCATCCGCTCCTCCATTCCTGGCCGGGGCATGCGCCGGACAAGGATCCATCCCGTCGATCGTTCGCCGCAGTTCCCCGCGCCGGGAGCACGCGTCAGCCTCCTGCCGCGTGTCGAAGCAGGCGCCCGCTGAATCGCCGCCGCAGCATGCTCGCAATCGCGACGGCGTTCAAAACACTGAACAAGAGGACTCATCATGAAGAAAGTTCTGGGATTGATACTTGCCGCCAGCGTCGCGTTGGCCGCTCCGCTCGCCCACGCCAAGGAACCCGTTCCGGCCGCCAAGCGCATCGAACAGCCCGCCCCCGTCAGCGTCACGCTGAGCGCCTGGTCGGTCACGCTCGACAAGGCCGGCAAGGAGAAGTTCAAGCGCGCCGAATCCGCCAAGCCCGGCGACGTCATCGAGTATCGCGCCGAGCTGCGCAACGTTTCGCACGCCGCGCTGCAGGGACAGGCCCTGACGCTGCCGGTGCCTCCCGGCACCGCCTACGTGCCGTCCTCGGCGCGGCCGGCGCAGGCGCAGGCTCGCGCGGACGGTGGCAAGTTCGAGGCCATGCCGCTGATGCGCGTCGAGCGCAATGCGCAGGGCCAGGAAGAAAGAACCGCCGTGCCGCCCGAGGCCTACCGCGCGCTGCGCTGGCCGGTGGCTGATCTGCCCGCAGGCAAGAGCTTCAAGGCCACGGCCCGCGTGCGCGTGACCGACACGCCCGCCGAGGCGGCCAAGGACTAGGCCGCCCGCCACGGCGGCGCACCCGCTAGCCGCGCCGTCCGCACCTCACATCGCGTTTCCTTCATCGCGGCGCCGGATTTCCGTGCGCCCGGGGAGACGCTTTGCGTCCGAACACGGCGGAGGGCCGCGTTCGATGGTTCCACCTTTAAGGAAATTCATGAGAGCTCTACCCAAGAAGAGCGCCACACGCTGGCTCGGCGTTGCCGCGCCGGCGCTGGTGGCATGGTCATTGACCTCGGGCATCGCCCAGGCGGCGGCCCCGGCCGCCGGCACGATCATCAGCAACCAGGCAGCCGCGTCCTATACCGACGGCCAGGGCATCGACCGCGTATCGCAATCCAACGCGGTCGAGACCCTGGTGCTGCCCAAGGCCGCGTTCAGCCTGGCCAGCGACAACACCAAGCAGGCCGCGCCCGGCTCCACCGTGTACTTCTCGCACGCGCTGACCAACACGGGCAACGCCGCCGACCAATTCAAGATCACGGTCGACAAACCCGCCAACACGGTCGGCTCGCCGGCCTCGACCTGCGACATCTACATCGACGAGGATGGCAATGGCCTGCCTGACTCGAACACCTCGATCGGCACCTGCGGCAAGCCCTTCAACACGGCCTCGGTGCAGGCTGGCGGCGTCTACCGTTTCGTCATCGGCGCCACGGTCAACGGCCAGGCCGCCACGGGCGATGAAGCCACGATCACCGTCAACGCCAAGAGCGTCAATGATCCGGCCACGACCGGCGCGCCGGAAAAGAACACCGACACGCTGCAAGTCACCAACGGCGCGGCGTTCAACGTGAACAAGTCGGCCAACCTGTCCTCCGGCCCCACAGGCACGGTGATCACCTATACCTTCACCATCGCCAACACCGGCAACGCCGCCGGCGACCTGACCCTCACCGACGCGCTGGGCAACGGCCCCACCGCCGGCCTGCTCTACGTGTCAGGCTCGGGCGCCTGGTCCAATGGCCAGGGCGCGCTGACGGATGCGTCGGACGGCGCTGAAAAGAGCGACGGCAACGGCAGCTCGATCGACTACCAGGCCCCGACCGAGGCATCCAAGCCTGGCGACGTGGTGGTCAAACTGACGGGCTTCAATCCCGGCGTGACGCAGACCGTGACCTTCAAGGCCAAGGTGGCCAAGTCCGCCACGGTCGGCAAGGATATGACGACCAACTCCGCCGCCTACACCTGCCAGGCGGGCGACGGCGGCAAGGACTGCCGCACCAACGAAGTCAGCTTCGAAGTGCAACGCGCCATGAGCGTGGTCGCCAACGGCAGCACGTCCAGCAGCGCCAACGGTTCGAATGAACCGCTGACCGTGAGCGAGGCGACCGCCGGCTCGGCGGTGCGCTGGACCGACGTGGTCTGGAACACCGGCAACGACACCGAGACCTACCAGCTGACGCTGTCGAAAGACAATTTCCCCGCCGGCACGACGTTCATGCTGTTCCAGGCCGACGGCTCCACGCCGCTGGTCCAGGGCGTGACGCCGCCCATTCCGGCGCCCGGCTCCGCCGGCCTCTGCACGGCGCCGCTGGTCAAGGACGCCGAGACCAACACCTGCGGCTACCCCATCGTCGTCCAGGCCCAGCTGCCCATGAACGCATCCGGCGACGGTCCGTTCCAGGCCAGCTACATCGCGGCATCGACGTCCGATCCGTCGCAGACCGATGAAGTCCTGAACCTGCTGGACAAGCTGTCCGTCGCCTCCTTCGTGCTGGCCAACGACATCTCGGCCGCCCTGCGCGGCACGGCCACGCCCCAGACCACGCTGACGGCCACGGTCGGCGGCAGTGTCACCTTCCCGCTGTACGTCAAGTCCAACAGCGTCGACACCTTCGCCCTGTCGTACTCGGGCGCCGACTTCAACGCGGGCATCGTGCCGGCCGGCTGGCGCGTGGAATTCCGCTCGCCCACCGCCGGCACCTGCGACGCGCCCGGCGCGCAGATCATGAACGCCCGCGTCAACGAAACGGCTGACCCGTCGGACACGACCACGCCCGACGCCACGCTGATCGCCTGCGCCGTGGTGTCCGCGCCTGACGATGCCAGCCAAGGTACGCAGAAGGTGTACTTCAAGGCCACCGGCACCTCGGGCGTGTCCAGCGCCAAGCTCGACGCCGTGACCATCAGCGCCAATCGCAAGATTTCCCTGACGCCAAACCAGACCCTGCAGATCGCTCCCGGTGGCAGCGTGACCTACAGCCACGTGCTGGCCAACCAGGGCAACCAGGCCGAAGGCGGCACCTGCTCGGCCATGAGCTTCTCCGGCGACAACTCGCAAGCGGGCAACGGCTGGACCTCGGTCGTGTACTACGACGCCAACAACGACGGCGAGCTGGATCCGAGCGACCCCGTGGTCGAATCGCTGGAGCAAATCACCGCTTCCGGCAAGTACACCGACGGCACCGCCGCCGTGGCCGGCACACTGCCCACGGGCAAGGGCCTGCGCCTGTTCGTCAAGGTCTTCGCTCCGTCGAGCGCGGCCGTCGGCGAAACCGACAACCGCACGTTGATGGCTATCGTCAAGAACGGCAGCGGCGCCGACGCCTGCGACAGCCCCGAGCCGGCCGCGCAAAGCGTGGTGGACACCACCAACGTGATGACCGCGCAGATCCGTCTGCTCAAGGAACAGGGCCTGGACGCCAAGTGCGATGGCGTCGTCGACCTGGCGTTCAGCGCCACGCAGATTCAGGTCAAGCCCGGCGAATGCGTGATCTATCGCGTGCAGGCCAGCAACCAGGGCGTGGACGAAGTCACCAACGTGATCATGAACGATTCCACGCCGGCCTTCTCGACCTACGTCGACATCAAGGAAACGCCGGTCTGCACTCCCGGCCAGGCCACCACGCCGGCCAATGGCGGCACCGGCCCCGTGACCTGCAACGTGGGCGAGCTCAAGCCGGGCGCCAAGGCCACGATGCAGTTCAACGTCAAGCTGGACGACTGACCGTCCTTTCCCGCTCGCCAGGACGCAAACCCTGGCATCCGACACGAGGCGGCTCCCGCCGGAGCCGCCTCGTCATTTCCACCACCCTGATTCCGAAAGATTGATACGCATGCCTGTAGATTGGAAGAACTTCCTGTCTTTCCCCCAGGAGCGCGCAACCGGCGCGACGCGGCCAGACCTGGCCGCGCGCGGACGGGGCCGGCTCGGGCGCGCCTGTCGCGCGCTGGCGCTGGCCGCGCTCCTGCTGCCGGCATGGGCATCCATCTTCAGCGCGCCCGCAAGCGCGCAAACGCCGGCCGCGGACGCGCCGCATGCCGGCGTCCTGCTGCGCACCCAGGCCGAAGTTACCCTGCTGCAGCCCGGCCAGACCCAGGAAGTCCGCCTCTATTCCAACGTCGTGGAAGTCCGGGTCACCCCCGTGGAAGCGCTGCTGCTGACGCCCGGCGGCGCGCACGATGGCGTGCCCGGGGCCAGCGTGGAGCTACCGCATGTACTGACCAATACCGGCAACATCGTCTCGGGCTACGTCTTCGATCTGGATGTCATTGCCGGCAGCTTCGCGCCGCAAGCGCCGCACATCGTGCATGACCGCAACGACAACGGCGTCGAGGACGACGGCGACGTCCGCATTCCACTGCAGGGCCCGGCGTTCACGCTGGAACCCGGCGAAGCCGCCAGCCTGCTGGCAGTCGCCACCGTGCCCGACGAAGCGCAGGACGGACAGGCTGCCGTGCTGCGCCTGTCGGCCAGATCGCAAGCGCGCAGCGTGCTCACCAGCAAGAACGATCTCATCATCGTGCGCGAGGGCGCGGCCTTCATGCTGCACAAGACGGCCGACACGAACCGCGCGCAAGGCGGCGACGTGATCGGCTACACGCTCGACGCCACCAACAACGGCAACGCCGTTGCCCAGGGCACGGACACCGGCAAAGACCTGGACGGCGCTACCGGCGCGCTGCGCATCGACGGTGCGGCCGCCAGGGCCGTGCTGCTGCACGACCGCATCCCGGCGCATACCCGGCTGGTCAGCGGCTCGCTGGAAACCGCCATCGCCGGGGCCCGGCGACTCTGGCACGCGCCGGGCGACGCACCATTTTCCTATCGTTCCAGCGAAGTCGCCAACGCCGACGAGGTGGCCATCGCGCTGCCTGCCGTGCAGCCCAACCAATCGCTGCGCATGCGCTTCTCGGTGCGCGTGGACGACGACCATGCCGGCCGCGTCGACAACGTCGGCGTGCTGAACTTCCACGCCGCCGCCTTGCCCGACGGCGTGCGCGCGCATCCGAGCAATACCGTGCCCGTGATGATCGACGGTCCCGAGGGCGCGGACCTGACGCTGGTCAAGACGCACGACGGCAATTTCCACGCCGGCCTGGAGCAGGCATACACGCTGAAAGTCCACGCGACGAACCAGCCCAGCGCCGGCCCGATCACCGTCATCGACACGCTGCCTGACGGGATGCAGCTGGTCTCGGCGACCGGTCCGCTGTGGACTTGCGACGCGGCCGGCCAGACCGTCAGCTGCCAGACCTCGCAGACCGTCGGCCCGGACTCGCCCAGCGCGCCGCTGACGCTGCTGGCGCGCGTGCCCGCCGCCACGCTGGGCGGCCAACCCGCCATCACGCTGGTCAACCGCGCCGCTGTCTCCGGCGGCGGCGAGCCCGCGGCCTTCGCCGACAACAACACGGTCGAGGATCCCACCGTGATCGAAGCGGGCGCCAAGCTGTCCGGCAAGGTCTGGCTCGATCTCAACCGCGATCGTCTTCACCAGGGCGGGGAACGCCCGCTGGCCGGCTGGCGCGCGCAGCTGCTGCTGCCTCACAACGATCCGGCCGCGCGCGGCGCCGGCCTGCGCAACGTGGTCACCGGCCCCGGCACGCAGTACCGCCTGATCCAGGAGGCCGTGACCGACGCCGCCGGCGCCTACCACATGCAGGACGTGACGCCGCGCGAGGACTACGCGCTGCGCTTCCTGTCGCCATCCGGCTATCAGTACGCCACGCCCGTGGACGGCGACAATGGCGCCGCCCAATCGGGCGCGCGGCCCGATGCCGACGCGGGCATGCTGGTGGACCTGTCGATCGCGGCGAACGCCGACATCACCGGCCAGAGCCTGCCCGTCATTCCCAGCGGCGTGGTCTATGGCTCGTCGAATCGCCAACCGCTGGCCGGCGCCACGGTGCGCGTGACCGGTCCGGCCGGCTTCGATCCCGCGCGCCACCTGGTGGGCGGAGCCGACAACGCAGAACAGCGCAGCAGCGACGAAGGCATGTACCAGTTCCTGCTCACCTCCGGCGCGCCGGCGGGCCGCTATCGGTTGCAAGCGCAGCCCTCGGCCGGCTACGTGTCCCCGTCCGCCGCCTTGCCGCCCCAGCCCGGCGCCCTGGTCCTGCCCGCCGGCTCGGCCCCGCTGGCGGTGCAGCCGCAAGTCGCCCCGCCGCAGCCCGGCGAGGCCACGACCTACTACACCCAGTTCACGGTATCGCCCGGCAGCCGGCCCGTGGCCAACAACCACCTGCCGCTGGACCAGGCCGCGACCCAGGGCCTGCTGCTGCGCAAGAGCGCGTCCAAGACCGTTGTCGAAACCGTGGACTTCGTGGACTACGCGCTGGAACTGAACAACCAGACGGGCGGACTGCTGGCCGGCGCGACCTTCGAAGACCTGCCCGCCGCCGGATTCGTGTATCAGGAAGGCTCGGCGCGCGTCATCACCGCCGCCGGCGCCAGCGCCGTCGAGCCGCTGCTCACGCCCAATGGCAAGGGCGGCCTGTCCATGCGCTTCGACCTGCCGTCTCTGCGCCTGGCCGACCAGGAAATGCTGCGCCTGACCTACCGCATGCGCGTGAACGTCGGCGCGCTGCAGGGCGACGGCGTCAACCGCGCCCGCGCCGCCAGCGGCGCGCTGCGCTCGAACGAAGCGTCGGCCCGCGTGAAAGTGGTGGGCGGCGTGTTCGCCGAAGAAGCCTTCGTCATCGGCAAGGTCACGCTGGACTGCAACCGCAACGGCGTGCAGGACGAGAATGCCGGCGAGATCGGCATCCCCGGCGTGCGCCTCTACCTGGAAGATGGCACCTTCGCCGTCACCGACAGCGAGGGCAAGTACAGCTTCTACGGCCTGCGTCCGATGACGCGCGTGCTCAAGCTCGACCTGACCACCTTGCCGCCGGGCGCGGTGCTGGGCTCGGCCGGCCATCGCAACAGCGTCGATGAACAGGCATCGCCCGCCGTCCGCACCCGCCAGGCCAGCACCCGCTTCGTCGACCTGAAGAAGGGTGAGCTGCACAAGGCCAATTTCGTCGAGCAATCCTGCGCGCCGTCGGTGCGGCAGGACGTGATGGCGCGCCGCCAGGCCGCGTCGGCTCAGCGCGACGAAACCGCCGCCAGCGTGCGCCGCGACTTCAAGGCGCAAGCCCAGATTGTCGAAGCCACCGACGTGCGCAGCCGCCCGCAGACCGGCTACATGGACCCGGAGCGCGGCGCGCCCGGCGTCGACCAGCCGCCGGCACGCGACGAAAAATCGTCGGCGACGCGCGCGACGCGGACCGATGGCGCGAGCGCCGCCAGCGCGCCGGCAGCGGCCCCGGCCCGGCCCATGGAGGAGCTGCTGCCCGGAGCCGGCCCGGTACTGGGACTGCTGAACCTGAAGGAAGGCCAGATCCTGCCCATCGCCCAGACCGCCATCATGGTCAAGGGCCGGCTCGGCGCCGTCTTCCGCGTCATGGTCAACGGCGCCGAGGTGGGCCAGGACCGCGTCGGCAAGAAAAGCCAGCTGCAAGACCAGGGCGTGCAAGGCTGGGAATACGTGGGCGTGAACCTGCGCCCCGGCGTCAACCGCATCCAGGTCGAACAGCTCGACGGCATGGGCAACGCGCGCGGCAGCGCGTCCGTCAGCGTGATCGCGCCGGGCAAGCTGGCGCGCATCGAGCTGAGCGCGCCCGAGCGCCCCATGGCCGACGGCCGCACGCCGGCCAGATTGCGCCTGCGTCTGACGGACCGCGACGGCGTACCCGTGACGGCCCGCACCCAGGTGACGCTGAACGCCACGATCGGCCAGTGGCAGCTCGAAGACCTGTCGCCCGCCGAGCCGGGCACGCAGATCTTCGTGGAAGGCGGCCAGGCCGAGCTGCCGCTGACGCCGCCCGCCTCGCCCGGCGAGGGCCACGTCGAGGTGCAGGCCGGCACGCTGCGCAAGAAAATCGCGCTGGCCTTCGTGCCGGAACTGCGCCCCATGATCGCCGCCGGCATCGTCGAGGGCAGCATCAGCCTGAACCAGATCGACTTCTCGAAAATGGAGCCGGTGCGCTCGGGCGATGTATTCGAGCGCGAACTGCGCGCGCACAGCCGCTCTTTCAACGGCGGCAAGGGCTCGGCGGGCGGGCGCGCCGCGTTCTTCCTGAAGGGCAAGATCCGCGGCGACTATCTGCTGACCGCCGCCTATGACTCGGAGAAGACCACGCGCGATCGCCTGTTCCGCGATATCCAGCCGGACGAGTACTACCCCATCTACGGCGACTCGGCCCAGCGCGGCTTCGACGCGCAAAGCACCGGCCGCCTGTACGTGCGCATCGACAAGGACAAGTCGTACCTGCTGTATGGCGACTACACCACCGCCTCGTCCGACACGGTGCGCCAGATCTCGCAATACTCACGCTCGCTCAACGGCGTCAAGGGCCACTACGAGACGGACATCCAGGGCCACAAAGTGGAAGTGACCGGCTTCGCCGCGCACGACACGCTGCGCCAGATGGTCGAGGAATTCGCCGCCAACGGCACCTCCGGCCCGTTCCAGCTGCGCCATGGCGATCTGTACCTGAACAGCGAACAAGTGGTGGTGCTGACGCGCGACCGCAATCAGCCTTCCCTGATCCTGCGCAGCGAGACCAGGCAGCGCTTCGTGGACTATGAGCTCGAACCCTGGACCGGCCGGCTGTTGTTCAAGGCGCCGATCCCCAGCTTCGACGCGGATCTGAACCCCAACTCGATCCGCGTGAGCTACGAAGTCGACTCCGGCGGCGAGGCCTTCGCGGTCTATGGCGCCGACGCTCAGGTCCAGGCGACCGAGAAACTGCGCGTGGGCGGCGTCTACGTGCGCGACGAAGATCCCGGCAAGTCCTTCGGCATGCGCGCGGTGACGGGCGAATACAAGTTCGGCGAGCGCACCACGCTGTCCGCCGAGCTGGCCAGCACCCGCAACGGCGACAGCAGCCTGCTGGACAGCCAGCTGACCGGCCAGCCCGGCGGCCAGGGCGCGACGCCGACCGCCGCGCCCGGCGCCGACCTGCTGGGCGAGCACTCTGGCAGCGCCCGCCGCGTGGAGTTCCGCCATGAAGGCACGGATCTGAACGTGCTGGCACAGTACGCCAGCGCCGACGAAGGCTTTGACAATATCTCCGCGCCGGTCTCGCAAGGCCGCACCGAGATCGCCGGCAAGGCCGAATACCGCATCAACGAACGTACCGCGCTGCGCGGCGAGATCCGCAGCAGCGAGGACGAACGCTACGGCAGCAAGCGCGAAGGCGCCACCGTGTCGGTGGAACGCCGCCTGAGCGAGACCGTGGTGGCCGAGGCCGGCATGCGGCGCTATGCGGAAACCGTCGCCGACAACGGCTACCTGGCCGAATCAGGCGTGGCGCCCTACTCGGGCACCACCCTGCGCGGCAAGCTGAGCGTGCAGTGGCCGACCAACCCGAACGCCGTCGGCTACCTGGAATACGAACAGGACGTGAGCGAGGCCGACCGCCGCGTCGCGGCCGTGGGCGGCGAATACCGGCTGGGCTCCGGCGGACGGATCTATGGTCGCTACGAATTCCTGTCCAGCCTGGGCAGCCTGTATTCGCTGAACGACACGCAGCAGCGCTACACCGGCCTGTTCGGCTTTGACACGCAGTACATGAAGGACGGCTCGGTGTTTTCCGAATACCGGATGAACGATGCCATCGATGGCCGCAGTGCCCAGGCCGCCGTCGGGCTGCGCAACCTGTGGGGCGTGACCGATTCCTGGCGGCTGGGCACGACCTTCGAAAGCACGCGCCCGCTGTTCGGCCCCGAACGGGGCGACAGCGGCGGCTACGGCGGCGCTTTCTCGATGCCCGGCGACTACGCCAGCCTGAACGAAAGCTCGGTGGCCGGCACGGTGGCGGCCGAATACGTCGGCAGCGAGCGCATGAAGTTCAGCACGCGCCTGGAAGCGCGCCGCGCCACCTCGCTGGACAGCTATCTGCACACCGCGGCCGTGGCCTACAAGCTGTCGCCGGACTGGACCCTGCTGCTGCGCAACGGCGTGCAGCTGGACAAGGGCCGCGACGGCAACGCCGGCGACGCGACCCGGCTGCGCCAGCAGATCGGCGCGGCCTACCGCCCGGTGGACAACGACCGCTTCAATTTCCTGACGCGCTACGAGCATCGCGCCGAGCGCCTGTCGGGCGCGGCCACCAGCTACCTGGCCGGCTCGGCCGGCGGCCTGGACAGCGGGTTCCTCGCCAGCGGCCTGCGCCAGGACACGCACATCCTGTCGGCCCACGCCAACTGGCAACCGATCAGCAAACTGACGCTGTCGGGCCGCTACGCCTTCAAGTGGACCACCGACGAGTCCAACGGCCTGTCCTCGAAGAACTGGGCCCACCTGGTCTACGGCCGGGCCATGTGGGACCTGGCCCGGCGCTGGGACGCCGGCGTGCAGGCTTTCGCCATGAGCGGCAAGGGCGGCGCGCGCCAGACCGGCTTCGGCGTGGAAGCCGGCTACATGGTGACGCCCGACGTGTGGGTGTCGGTGGGCTACAACTTCAGCGGTTTTCGCGAGACCGATCTCGCCGGGGACGCGCAGACCAACCGGGGCGTGTTCCTGCGCCTGCGGATGAAATTCGACGAATCGCTGTTCGAAGGAACGGGAGAATGACGATGCAAGCCCCCCTGGATCGCTGCCCGCGCAAGCCGCGCTGGCTGACCGCGCTGATGATCGCGGGCGCGCTGCTGCTGCCGTGGATGGAGCCGGCCCATGGGCAATCGCGCACCATCATCAATACCGGTTTTGACAAGCTGCTGAACGGGGCGAGCCCCCAGCCCCCATCGAAGGGGGCACTCTATGTGGACGATGCCCGCTGCAAAATCGGCGCCCCCGATCAGTGCATGGCGGGCTGGGAGTCCACGCATCCGGCCTACTACTCCTTTGGACACATGGTCGAGACCGGCGCCAGCAAATCCACCTATGGCGTCACGCCCAACAGCGGCACGGCCTTCGTCGAGCTGAACGCGGCAACCCGCTCCCGGCTGTACCAGAATATCTGTCTGAAATCCGGCGAATCGATCAGATTGTCTTATCTTCTGTCCTCTCGCAGCGGGTCCAATGGCTCATTCGCCAGTCAGGTCCAGGCCGGCATCTGGCCATTGAATCACGCTGGCCCGGTTGGCGGGGCGATCATGGCCGTCCCCTCCAGCGTGCGTCCGGCCAAACCCGCGGGCTGGAACGAAGAGACCGCCGTATTGACGCTGCCACCCGGCTATCCCTCCGGCATCTATCAATTGGGCTTCGAGGCCGTCCTGCCAAATGGCAATTCCGGCTACAGCAACCTGCTGGAAAACGTCACCATCCCCATCAAGCCGCTGATCGACCTGGGCGGCAGCCAGATGAACGCCGTCGCGGTTGAGGGCGCGGAAGCGCCGTCGATCAAGGTGCGGATCAACGGTCGCGTCGATACGCCCCTCAGGCTGGTGTTCAAGGCCACAGGCACGGCCGCGCCCGACGAAGACTACCGCCTGGGCGAGCCCGCCGGCCTGCCCGGCTCCGCGCCCACCCTGGAACACAAGCCCGGCAGCGATACCTGGACCCTCGTGGTCCCGCAAGGCGAATACCATGGCGGCCTGTCGACGGCGGTGGGCGGCGGCGTCATCAGCCTTCCCTTCGAGACCCTGGACGACACGCTCGCCGAAGACAATGAGACCGCGGTCTTCACCCTGCAAGCGCCGGGCGTCAATGGCGCCTCGCCGCTCTCGCAATGGAACATGGAGGATCCGGTGTGCAGCGGCACCGGCGACACCGTCAAGCAGGCCAGTTACGTCATCAAGGAACGGGTGCCGACGATCAAATTCAGCGGCAGGGTATACAACGACCAGAACGGCAATGGCGCGCCTGACGAACAGGAAAACTGGACCTCGGTGGAGCCGGTGGCTTCGAACGTCTATGTCAACCTCGTGCGCAAGAACGAGGTCATCTCCTCGCAGGCAGTCGCCCCGGGCCAGGGCGCTTATCAATTCGCCGTGCCCAGCGATACGGACTACAGCATCGTGCTGTCGGATTCTCCCGCCAGCCCCGCACCCACCCCGCCGGTCTACTGGCGCTTCAAAGGCCCCGAATCCGGCATGCTCGGCCCCTATACCGAGGGACAGGAGGCGCTGGACTTCGGCCTGGTTCCCTCCACCAGCGCCTCGCTGTCAAAGGCCTTCGACCAGACGCGCATCCCGCTGCAGGGCACGGCCACGGTGATCTTCAAGCTGAAGAACAGCAACAACGGCCTGGACCAGCACGACGGCCTGGCCTTCACCGACCTGCTGCCCGAGGGACTGCTGATCGACGGACAGCCGCAGGCCGCCCAATGCGGCGGCGCCGTCTCGGTATCCGTGCAGGACGGCCGTTCGCGCCTGCGCTTCACGGGCGGCAGCCTGCCCAAGGGCACCAGCAGCTGCGACATCCGCGCGACGGTGCGCGGCCAGACGCTGGGCCTGAAGACCAATGATCAGTCCAACCTGAACGAGGTCTCGTCCAACCTGGCCGTCTCGGTCAACGCCAGCATCCGCGTGGGCCTGAACTACGACGTGGACGGCGCGGTCTATCGGGACGCCAACGCCAACGGCCATCGCGACGCGGAGGAAGGCGGCATCGGCGCGGCCCTGTGGGTCAAGCTGACGCCGCGCGCCGGCGGCCAGTGCCGCGCGCCCGCCGTCGACGTCGCCCCGGCCGACGCGGCCAGCGGCCGCTATCGCTTCAGCGCGACGCCGGCCGGCGAGTACTGCCTGATCGCTTCCGACAACCCGGATCCGGCCGATATCGCACCGTCCACGCCGGGTTGGTCGCCGCTGACGCCCGCCGACGGCAGGCTGCCCATTTCGATCAGCAACGCCGACCTGCGCGACCGCGACCTGGGCCTGTATCGCGGCCTGATCCTCAAGGGCCGTGTGTTCCGCGATACCGGAACGCCCGGCGTCTCGTCCGACAAGACCGCCAACAACGGCATCGCGGACGGCGCGGAAGCCGGCCTGTCGGGCGCCGGCGTGCACGTCCAGGCGGGCGGACGCACCTATTCCAGCGCCACGACCGACGCCGAGGGCGCGTATACGCTGTTCGTGCCCGTGCCGCAGGACGGCGGCCCCGCCGCCGGCGAACCCATCGAAGTAGCGCAGACCAACCTGCAAGGCCATGCCTCCACCGGCGCTTCGGTGCAGGGCAAGGCGATCGCGAGTTCGGCCAGCGTCGGCGGCACGCAATACACCTATGACCGCGACGCCGACATCCTCCGCTTCGCGCCCGGCGCGCGGAACGCGCGCGGCGTTCTGGACGGCCTGGACTTCGGCGACGTGCCGGACAGCCGCCTGAGCCATGATGGCAACCTGGACGGCACGCCCGGCGCGGCGCTGACCTTCCCGCACGTGTTCACCGCCGGCAGCCGTGGCAGCCTGCGCCTGAGCAGCAGCGCCGCCTCATCGCCGCCGGCGCAGAACTGGAGCGATGCGCTGTACCAGGACGTCAACTGCAACGGCCAGATCGACGCCGACACGGACTCGCTGATCGACTCGGAACGGGCTTTCGAGCTGGACGCCGGGCAGAATCTCTGCCTGGTGCACAAGCAGTTCATCCCCACCGATGCCGCCACCGGCCACCGCAATATCGTCACGCTACGCGCGGAACTGGCCTATGCCAATGCCGCGCCGACGCTCAGCGCCGTCTACACGCGTGAGGACCGGACCACGGTCGCGCAATCCGGCGCGCTGGAACTGGTGAAGGAGGTGCGCCACACCGGCCCCAACTGCGCGCCACTGCCCTCGCCCCAGGGAGACTGGTCCAGCAACAACCAGGCGCGCCCCGGCGACTGGCTGCAATATCGCATCACGTACCGCAACAAGAATATCGATCCCCTGCGGAACCTGGTCATCACCGACGCCACGCCGGCCTTCACGCGCTACGTCAGCGCGACCTGCGGCACCAGCACGCCCGACGGCCTGGTCTGCTCGCCGCCCAGCGCCGACAACAATCCGCCCTCCGCGCCCAAGACCGGCGCCGCCGGCATCCTGCGGTGGGACTTCCAGGACAAGGCGGGCGCGACGGGCGGCCTGCTGAGCGGCGCGGCAGGCAACGTGGACTTCTGCATCCAGCTGGAACCCTGACGGGCGACGCGCTCACGCGCTCACGCGCTCGCTGCCCGATGCGCCGCTTGCCGCCGCGCCCCGGAGGCACGCAGACAAAAACGCCATCCAGGAAACAGGATGGCGTTTTTTTGCCGGGTAAACGGCGGATGGAACACCCTGGACCTCAGCGCTCGTCCGGGTCCTTGCCGCTCGTTTCCCGCCAGGTTTTCCACAACTGCCAGCCCACCAGCGCGCCCGCCGCGACCTTCAACAGGCGAAAGCGCTTGCCGCCGCGCATGAACATGGCGGACAGCGACGAGCTGACCAGTGGATAACGGCGCGCCAGGCCGATGGCCTGCAAGGCCCAGCGTGACGCATTGCTCGATGCCAGTCCGGGCAGCAGGCCCTTGATGAGCGAGGCCGGCTCCAGCTTGCGGCCGGCGCTGGCGATGCTCTGGGCCAGGGATTCGCGCTCGATGGCGGCGCGCGCGCGCAGCAGCTCGATGCGCACCGCGCGGTCGATGGAGGGAGAACGCTTGGCCATGGCTCAGTCCTCCCCGCGCCGGCGCGGATCATCGTCCTGCGCGTCGCGCACGCGCTCGAGCAGTTCCGCGTCGCGGCCCAGCTCTTCCAGCGTGGCCGAGAACGGCGGCGGACCATAGAGCAACGCCTGCCTGACCGCGACCAGCAGCCCAACACCCAGCACCGCGTAGAGCCCGGCCAGCAGGCCCAGCGCCAGATAGCGGTTTTCGGTGGGCCAGAAGGCCACCGCGATGCTGACCGTGAACACCAGCACCGCCAGCGTCAGGAACAGCAAGGCGGCGAAGGCCATGCCCAGCAGCTTCAGCAGCCGCGCCTTTTCATCCGCCGCCTCCAGGGCAAGAAGCTCCAGACGCGTGCGCAGCAGCCCGACCAGGCCGGAGGCGACGCCGAATACAGATTTACGCAGACCCATGAGGCATGGCGCGACCTCGCGGGCGACCGGACGATGCGTCCGGTCGCCGCGCAAGCCGCGCCGTTCCCGTCAGCGGCGGCTGATCAGCAGGCCGAGCAGCAGGCCGGTCACGCCCGCGATGCCGATGGCCTGCCAGGGATTGTCGTGCACGTAGTCGTCGGTGGCGCGCGCCGCCTTGCGGCCGCGTTCCAGCACCGCGTCCTGCGCCTCGTAGAGGGCTTCGCGGGTGCGCTTCAGGGAAGTCAGCGCGCGGTCGCGCAATTCATTGGCCTTGTCGCCGGTGCTGCTGGCGGCTTCGCGCAGCAGGCTCTCAGCATCGTTCAGGCTGGTCTTGACACTGTCGATCAGGCGTTCTTTCGCCGCGTCGTCGGTTTTCTTGGTGGCCATGTGTTGAGCTCCTGTTGTGTGTCGATGACAAAAACATCATACCAGCCGCGTCGCGCCCCGCAGGCGGCCGCGGCCCCGCGCTACTTGATCTGCGTGATCTCGACGGCGGATTTCACGCCGCCCTGGTCGATGTCCTGCTTCATCACCAGGTTCACCGCCGGGCAGTACCAATCGGTGACCGTGGTGTTCATGCCGGGAATCGGAATCGTCAGGCCCTGGAACGAAGCCATGGTGGGATCGGAATTGCGGGTGTAGGTGATGGGATGGCAGGACTGCTTGCCCAGCGCCGTGTCCACCGGCTTCTGCTGCCCCACCGTCTTCTGGCCGATGCGCACGGTGGTGCTGGGCTGGCCGCCCACCGGCGCGTCCTTGCCGATCTTCAGGCGGAAGGACGAGCCAGGCAGTTTCTGGCCGGCATTGAGCTTGCCGTCATAGGCGAACAGGCCCAGCATGCGCAGGTCGAACTGGCCCTCGGAAGGCTGGGGCGCCTCGCCGGCGGACGCGTATTTCAGGAAGGTCGCCTGGCCGTTCTTGACCGTCATCAAATAGTCCAGCTTCGATTTGCCCGGCGGCAGGCCGGCGTAGCTGAAGCGCGCCACGCCCTGCACCCGCGCGCGGCAGTTGTCGCCATTGCTTTTTGTAACCTCGGCAAAGCTCAGATCGGCGCCTAGCGCCAGGTTGCCCGTGCCGGTCAGCTGCACGGTGCCGCCGTCGTGCATGAATTGCGCGTCGCACACGCCGGCCTGCGCCGTGCCCGCCGCCACCGCCATCACCGCCAAACCTGCCCAATTTCGCAATGCCACTCGTCGCTCCAGTAATCCGGAAAATACGTCCCGCCCGCGAGCGGAAACTGGATCGATACTACACCGGGCGGCGCGGGCGGCATATGTCCGAACGTGACAGTCCGATCAAGCGGCAACGGCATCCGGCCGGTCACCCCGCCGGCGCCAGCCGCGTGATGCGCGCGCGGATTTCCGGGGCGCAGGAACCGCAGCCCGTGCCGCAGCCCAGCCCGGCCTGCAGCCCGTCCCAGTCCAGGCCGTCGGCGATGGCGGCGTCGATGGCCGCCTCGTCCACGCCCTTGCATATGCACACCATGCGCTTGCGCGCCGCCTCGATGCGCCCGGTCAGCAGCGCGGCCAGGCTGGCCGGCGCCGCATCGCCGCCGGCCCAGGCCAGCAGCGCGTCCTGCGCGCGCAGATCGCCGGTGAGCAGGAACGCCGCGGGCGCGCCGTCGGCGGTCCGCAGGCGCCGCAGCACGCCGCGCGCCGGATCGTCGAAGGCGGCGTCCGGACAACGCAATTCCAGGGCCTCCAGCAGTTCCTCCAGCGCCGCGCCGTCGGGCGCGTGCGCCGCGCCCAGCTGCAGGCGCGCGCCGCCTACGGCGGCCGGCAGGACCACCGCGTAGTCGTAGCGGCCCAGCCACGGGGCCAGGCGGGCGCGCAGCGCCGGGCCGTCGCCCTGGATCCAGCCGCACGCCCGCCAAGCCAGCTTGGCCGGCTCGGCCGAGATGGCTGCGTGCTTGAGTTCCGGCTGGCGGGAGATGGGATCCGCCGCGTCATGCGTCAGCGCGTTCACGCCCAGTCCGGCCATGTAGGCGCTGCCCCAGTGCATCGGCAGGAAGGCCTGGCCGGATCTGAGTCCCTCGTCCGGCCGCGCCGGCAGCACGATGCTGCCGCGCCGCGACTTGAGCCGGGCCAGCGCGCCGGGCGCCAGCCTGAGCCGGCGCATGTCCTCCGGATGCAGCGATACCCAGGGCTCGTCCACGTGCTGCGTGAGCGCTCGGGCGAGCGAGGTGCGCGCCAGCGTGTGCCAATGGTCGCGCAGCCGTCCCGTGGTCAGCTTGAGCGGGTAATGCGCCGACACGGATTCGACGGGCGGCCGGTAGCCCAGGTCATGGAAACGGGCGCGCCCGTCCGGCGTGGGATAGCGGCCATCGCCATACAGGCGCGCCCTGCCTTGCCCCGCGCGATACGGCCACTGCTGCGGACCGTCGCGCTCCAGCGTCGGGTAGTCCAGCGCGCTGTAGTCCAGGTCCCGGCCCGCCGTCATCCTGGCGTGCTCGGCGTACACCTCGCTTTCATCGCCATAGGCGAATAGCGCGGCCTTGCGCGGCGCGATGCGGGTCGCCAGCCTGAGCGCGACCGCCTGCGCCAGCCGCCAGTCGGGCATGGCGTCGCCCGGCGGCGCGATGGCGGCCCGCACGCGGCTGATGCGGCGTTCGGAATTGGTCATGGTGCCGGACTTCTCCGGCCAGGTCGCCGCGGGCAGCACCAGGTCGGCATGGGCCAGCGTCTCGGCGCCGGCAAAGGCTTCCTGCACGATCACGAAATCCGCGCGCGCCAAAGCGGCGCGCACGCGGGCCTGGTCGGGCATGGACTGGGCCGGGTTGGTGGCGGCGATCCACAGCACCTTGATGCGGCCTTCGCGCGCGTGCTCGAACAACTCCAGCGCGCTGGCGCCAGGCGCTTCGGGCAAGGCATCCACGCCCCATAGCGCTGCCGCCTCGGCGCGGTCGCGGGCGTCGGCCGGATCGCGGTGCCCCGGCAGCAGCGTGGCCATGCCGCCGGCCTCGCGCCCGCCCATGGCGTTGGGCTGGCCGGTCAGCGAGAACGGCCCCGCGCCCGGCCTGCCGATCTGGCCCGTGGCCAGGTGCAGATGGATCAGCGCGGTGTTCTTGTCGGTGCCGCTGGCCGACTGGTTCAGGCCCATGGTGTACAGCGACAAGGCGGCGCCCGCGCCGCCGAACCAGCGCGCGGCCTGGATGATGTCCCGCGCGGGAATGCCACAGACCTCGGCGGCCGCGCCGGGCGTGAATTCATGGATGCGGGCCTTGAGCGCCTCGAAGCCCGAGGTATGGGCGCGGATGTAGTCCTGGTCGACCAGTCCTTCCCAGATCATCACGTTCAGCATGGCGTGAAACAGCGCCACGTCCGAGCCGGGCGTCAGCGGCAGGTGCAGGTCGGCGCAGGCGGCCGTGTCGGTACGGCGCGGATCGACCACGATGAGCTTCATATCGGGCCGGCGCGCGCGGGCGGCCTCGAGCCGGCGGAACAGCACCGGATGGGCATAGGCCATGTTGGACCCGGCGATCAGCACCGTATCGGCCAGTTCCAGGTCCTCGTAGCAGGCGGGCGGCGCGTCGGCGCCCAGCGTGCGCTTGTAGCCCGACACCGCGCTGGACATGCAGAGCCGCGAATTGGTGTCGATGTTGTTGGTGCCGACCAGCGCCCGCGCCAGCTTGTTGAAGACCGCGTAGTCCTCTGTCAGCAGCTGACCGGACAGGTAGAAGCCGACAGAGTCCGGCCCATGCCGGATGATGGCGTCGGCCAGCCGGTCGGCGGCAATGTCCAGCGCCTGGTCTAGCCCGATCTGCTTGCGCGGCTCGTCCTTGCCCGCGCGCCAGGACGCGGCGAGCACGCGCGCATGATCGGCGCGAACCGTGTCGGCCAGGGCCAGGCCCTTGCTGCACAGCCGGCCGCGGTTGGCGGGATGGCTGTCGTCGCCGCGCACCGCCAGCACCGCGCCCTGGCTGACCTGCACGCGCACGCCACAGCCCGTGCCGCAGTAGCAGCACACGCTGGCTACCTCCGCGCCCTCGTCCCGCGCCGGATGGATGCTGACCGGAATCGCCGCCGCGTCCATGGCTAGTCCAGATCCAGGCTGACCACGCCGGCCTCGACCCGGACAGCGACCGCCCGGGCGCAGCCCACGTCGGGCGCCTGCGCCTGGCCGCTGTCCAGGTCGACCACCCAGTTGTGCAAGGGGCAGGTGACCGAACGGCCATGCACCAGGCCGGCCGACAAGGGGCCGCCCTTGTGGGGACAGCGGTCGATCAGGGCGAACACCTCGTCGCCGTGGCTGCGGAACACGGCGATGTCCTCGCGGCCGGGACGGCGCACGATGCGGGCGCCCTGCTGCGGAATGTCCTCGACCCGGCAGATCTCGGACCAGTTTTGCGTGATGGTGGCGGTTGTCATGGCGGCGCTCATGCGGAAAGGACCTCGAACTCGCGCGCGGCGGGCGCGCCCGCCGTTCTCTCGCGCCAGGGATCGGACTCGAAGGACAGGGCGAAGCGCAGCCGCGCGTACAGGAGCTTGCGGTTTTCCGGGTCCTCGACCACCTGCCGCCTGGCGTGCTCCAGGCCGACGCGCGCCAGGTAATGCACCGTGCGCTCCAGGTAGAAGGCTTCCTCGCGATAGAGCTGCAGGAACGCGCCGGCGTACTCCAGCACCTCATCCTGCGTCTGCACCTTGGCGAAGAACTGGGCCACCTCGGTCTTGATGCCGCCGTTGCCGCCCACGTACAGCTCCCAGCCCGACTCCACCGCGATGATGCCCACGTCCTTGATGCCCGATTCGGCGCAGTTGCGCGGGCAGCCTGACACCGCCAGCTTGACCTTGTGCGGGCTCCACATGCCCACCAGGTCTTTCTCCAGCGCGATGCCCATGCCCGTCGAATCCTGCGTGCCGAAGCGGCAGAACTCGCTGCCGACGCAGGTCTTCACGGTGCGCAGGCTCTTGCCGTAGGCATGGCCCGAGGGCATGTCCAGGTCCTGCCAGACCTTGGGCAGGTCTTCCTTGCGCACGCCCAGCAGGTCGATGCGCTGCCCGCCCGTCACCTTCACCATGGGGATCGCGTACTTGTCCGCCACGTCGGCGATGCGGCGCAGCTCGGACGCATTGGTCACGCCGCCCCACATGCGCGGCACCACGGAATAGGTGCCATCCTTCTGGATATTGGCGTGCATGCGCTCGTTGGCCAGCCGGGACTGGCTGTCGTCGCGCGCCTCGCCCGGCCAGGTGGACAGCAGGTAGTAATTGATGGCGGGGCGGCAGGTCGCGCAGCCGTCCGGCGTGCGCCATTCCATGAAGGCCATCACATCGGCCACGCGGGTCAGATGATGCTCGCGGATGGCGCGGCGCAGCTCGCCGTGGGTATGCGAGGTGCAGCCGCACACCGGCTTTTCAGAGCGGGGCTTCACGTCCGCCGCGCCGCCCACGCAGTTGATCAGGATCTGCTCCACCAGCCCCGTGCAGGAGCCGCAGGAGCTGGCCGCCTTGGTGTGCTTCTTGATCTCGTCCACCGTGAACAGGCCCTGCTCGCGGATGGCCTTGACGATGGCACCCTTGCAAACGCCGTTGCAGCCGCAGACTTCGGCGCTGTCCGCCATGCCCGCCGCCCGGCTCTCGCCCGCGTGGCCGGTATCGCCCACGGCGTGCTCGCCGAACATCAGCTGGTCGCGCAGCGCGCCGATCTCCTTGCCCTCGCGGATCAGCCGGAAATACCAGGCGCCGTCGGCCGTGTCGCCATACAGGCAGGCGCCCACCAGGCGGTCGGCCTGGATCACCAGTTTCTTGTAGACGCCGGCCGAGGGATCGGCCAGCGTGATCGCCTCGGTCAATCCGTCGCCCACGAAATCGCCGGCCGAGAACACGTCGATGCCGGTCACCTTGAGCTTGGTGGACGTGACGCTGCCCTCGTAGCGCCCGATGCCATGCAGCGCCAGATGGTTGGCGGCCACCTTGGCCTGCTCGAACAGCGGCGCGACCAGGCCGTAGGCCATGCCCCGGTGCCTGACGCATTCGCCCACGGCATAGATGCGCGGGTCATAGGTCTGCAGCGTGTCGCTCACCACCACGCCCCGGTCCACATGCAGGCCGCAGCTTTCGGCCAGTTCGGTGTTGGGCCGTATGCCCACGGCCATCACCACCAGGTCCGCGGCGATCTCCTCGCCATCGGCGAAGCGCAGCGCGCGCACCCGGCCGTCATCGCCCGCCAGGATCGCCTGCGTCTGGCGCTGCATCAGGAAGCGCAGCCCCCGCGCCTCCAGGCTCTGCCGCAGCAGGCCGGCGGCCGCGCCGTCGAGCTGGCGGTCCAGCAGCGATTCGCCCAGGTGCACCACGGACACGTCCATGCCGCGCGCGGCCAGGCCATTGGCCGCTTCCAGGCCCAGCAGGCCGCCGCCGATCACCACGGCATGGCGGTAGCGCGCGGCCGCGTCGATCATCAGGTTGACGTCGCGGATATCGCGGAACGTAACCACGCCGTCCAGCTCGCATCCCGGCACCGGCAGCATGAACGGATTCGATCCGGTCGCGAGCAGCAGGCGGTCATAGGGCAGCATGGCGCCATCGTCGAGCTGCGCGATGCGCCGCGCCCGGTTCAGGCCCGTGACCTTGCGGCCCAGCAGCAGCCGGATGCCGTTCGACGCATACCAGTCCTCGCGGTTGAGGATGATGTCGTCGAGCGTCTGCTCGCCGGTCAGCACCGGCGACAGCAGGATGCGGTTGTAGTTGACGTGCGGCTCGGCGCCGATCACGGTGATGTCGTACAGGTCGGGCGCCAGTTTCAGCAGTTCCTCGACCGCGCGGATGCCGGCCATGCCGTTGCCCACCACCACCAGCTTCTGTTTGTCTTGCATGATGTCCCTCTCAGCCTGTTGTTCCGGATGCGCTCAGGCCACGGCCCGGGAGGCTCCGGCTTCGTCCAGCGCGCCGCCCTCGGCCCTGCCGGCCTGGACGCCGGGCTCGCGAGCCGCGGCGATCTCCGGATTGCCATGGCGGCGGTGCAGGAAGTCCACCACCGCGGCGCGGCAGGCCAGGTAGACCGCGTCATTGGCCAGCGCCACGCGGTCGCGCGGTCGCGCCAGCGGCACGGCCAGGATCTCGCCGATGGTGGCGGCCGGTCCGTTGCCCAGCATGACGATGCGGTCCGACAGCAGCACGGCCTCGTCCACGTCGTGCGTGACCATGATGGTGGTGGTGCGCGTCTTGGCCACGATCCTGAGCAGCTCGTCCTGCAGATGCGCGCGCGTCAGCGCGTCCAGCGCGCCGAATGGCTCGTCCATCAGCAGCACGCCCGGCTCGATCGCCAGCGCCCGCGCGATGCCCACGCGCTGCTTCATGCCGCCGGAGATCTCGCGCGGCAGCTTGTTCTGCGCTGGCAGCAGACCCACCAGTTCCAGCGCCGCGCGCGTGCGCTCGGCCAGCCGGGCGCGGTTTTCGCTGCCGCCGAACACGCGCTCCACCGCCAGGTGCACGTTCTGGAAGCAGGTCAGCCAGGGCAGCAGGGAATGGTTCTGGAACACCACCGCGCGGTCGGGCCCGGGCCCGGTGATCTCGCGCTCAGCGCACAGCAGCACGCCGGTGGTGGGACGCGTCAGGCCGGCGATCAGGTTCAGCAGCGTGGACTTGCCGCAGCCCGAATGCCCGATCAGCGTGATGAACTCGCCCTGGTCCACGGTCAGGTCGATATCGCGCAAGGCCACGAAATCGCCTTTGCGCGTGGCGAAGGTCTGGCCCACGCGTTCTATGCGTACATGCTTCTTCATGCGGCTACTCCTCGGCGTAGGTGAAGCGGCGCGCCAGCGCGACCAGCAGCGTTTCCAGCGCCAGCCCCACGATGCCGATCACGAAAATGGCGATGACGATGTGCTCGACCTTCAGGTTGTTCCACTCGTCCCACAGCCAGAAGCCGATGCCGGTGCCGCCGGTCAGCATCTCGGCCGCCACGATCACCAGCCAGGCCGTGCCGATGGACAGCCGCACGCCGGTCAGCACATAGGGCAGCACCGCCGGCAGCAACACCTTGGTGACGACCTTCCATTCCGACAGGTTCAGCACGCGCGCCACGTTCAGGTAGTCCTGCGGCACGCGCGTCACCCCCACGGCGGTGTTGACGATCATGGGCCAGATGGAACAGATGAAGATCGCCCAGATGGCGGCCGGATTGGCGGCCTTGAACAGCAACAGGCCCAGCGGCAGCCAGGCCAGCGGCGACACTGGCCGCAGCAGGCTGACGATGGGCGAGAACATGGCGCGCAGCGCGGCATAGCGGCCGATGGCGAAGCCCGCCGGTATGCCCACGATGGCTGCCAGCCCGAAACCGACGGCCACGCGCTGCAGCGAGGCCAGCAGGTTCCAGCCTATGCCCTTGTCGTTGGGCCCGTTGTCGTAGAAAGGATCGGCGAACAGCGCCTGGGCCGCGTGCCAGGTGACGCCGGGCGTGGGAATCTCGGGAATGCCCATGGCCACCGCCTGCCATGCCAGCACGAACACCGCGAATCCCGCCACCGGCCCGGCCACGGCCTTGAGCAGGGCCTCGACGCGGTCGCGCCAGAAGGCGCCCGTCCGGCCCGCGCCCGCCATGCCGGAGATCACATTGAACATATCCTTCTCCCTCGTTGCGGCGCTCAGGCCTTGACCTTGAAGCCGTCGGCATAGGCCGCCGGATCGCTGCCGTCCCAGGCCAGGCCGTCGACCAGCGTGGACTTGCGCATCTCGCCGGCGGGCAGCGCCACGCCCACGGCCTGCGCCGCCTGGCGGTACACGTCGATGCGATTGATCTGCCGGGCCACGGCCAGGTAGTCGGGATGCGTCTTGAGCAGTCCCCAGCGCTTGTGCTGCGTCAGGAACCACATGCCGTCGCTCAGGTAGGGGAAGTTGGCCGCGCCGTCGGCATGAAAGCGCATGGCATGCGGGTCGCTCCAGGACTTGCCCAGGCCGTCCTCGTAGCGGCCCTGCATGCGGCCGACGATGCCGCCCGCGTCGGTATTGACGTAGGACTTGGCCGCGATGGTCTCGGCGGTCTTCTGGCGATTGGCATCGGACGCGTCGATCCACTTGCCCGCCTCCAGCACGGCGGCCGTGACGGCCCGCGCCGTATTGGGATGGCGCGCCACGAACTCCGCGCTGGCGCCCAGCACCTTTTCGGGATGGTCGGCCCAGATGCCCTGCGTCGTGATGGCGGTGAAGCCGATCTTGTCCATGATCGCGCGCGCGCCCCAGGGTTCGCCGACGCAGAAGCCGTCCATGTTGCCCACGCGCATGTTGGCGACCATCTGCGGCGGCGGCACGGTGATGGCCTTGGCATCGCGCATCGGATCGATGCCATGCGCCGCCAGCCAGTAGTACAGCCACATGGCGTGGGTGCCTGTGGGAAAGGTCTGGGCGAAGGTGTATTCGCGCTTGTCGCTGGCCATCAGCCTGGCCAGCGACTCGCCGTCGCGCGCGCCCGCCTGCAGCAGCTTGCTGGACAGGGTGATCGCCTGGCCATTCTGGTTCAGGCCCATGAGCACCGCCATGTCCTTGCGCGGACCGCCGATGCCCAGGTGCACGCCGTAAACCAGCCCGTACAGCACATGAGCGACATCCAGCTCGCCGTTCATGAGCTTGTCCCGCACGCCGGCCCAGGAAGCCTCCTTGGACAGCGTGATGGTGACGCCGTGCTTCTTGTCCAAACCCAGCGCCGAGGCCATCACCACGGACGCGCAATCCGTCAGAGGGATGAAGCCGATCTTCACCTCGGTCTTTTCCGGCGCATCGGTGCCGGCCGCCCAGGCGCCGGCGCGCACCAGCGGATCGACCAGGGACAGCAGACCCGCGCCCGTCGCCGCGCGCGCGGCCCCCGCGAGCCAGCTGCGGCGTCCGGCATCGGCGCCATCGCGCGGGTCGGGTTTCGGTGCGTGTTCCGAACGGTCATGGTGTGACGACATGGGCATGGCTCCTGGCAAAAAAAAACGCCCCGCCCGCCACGGACCGGATCCGGTGGCGGGCGAGACGTCGTTGTCCCTGGCCGCGAATGCGCGGCGTTCAGCGTGGGCGACCGCCGTTGGCCGCCACTACTCCACAAGCAAGCGCCGTGCCAGCTCCCCGCGCACACCCGGCTCGGACCGTCGCGGGGTCCGTGATACCGCATGGATACTGGCTGGGCGGCCGATCGGCGCGGGCGTGGACCGCCGCCCCGCGGACGCCCCCAGAGGCGCAGCAACGTGCGCCGACGCACCAAGCCTGTGCGCGCCATGCCCCGCGCTTGTGCGCGGCGCGCGGCGGTCGCGCGCGCCGCGCCATGGCATGGAAATTGCATGATCACCGGTATCCGGATTTCCAGGATCGAAAGCCCCATGCTGAAAGTCATGCTGCTCAACGATGGCGAGGGACGCGCGGCGTCGCTGCGGCAGACGCTGGCGGCCGCGGGCGTGCGCGTCGTGGCCGAGGCCGCGCCGGACATCGATCTGGCGGCCGCGATCGAAGACGCCGCTCCCGACGTGGTGCTGATCGACAGCGACGCGCCCGGTCGCGACACGCTGGAATATGTCTGTGTGGCCAGCGTGCACAGCGACCGGCCGGTGGTGATGTTCACCGGCGACGGCACGCGCGCGGCCATCCGCGAGGCCTTGCAGGCGGGCGTGGCCGCCTATGTGGTCGGGGACGTGCCCGCCGCCCGCATCGAAAGCCTGCTGACCGTGGCGATCGAACGCTTCGCCGTGGAGAAGTCCCGGCGCGAAGCGCTGCGCGAAGCCAAGCTTCGGCTGGCGGACAGGCAATGGGTGGAAAAAGCCAAGGGCATCCTGATGCAGACCCGCTCAATATCCGAGGACGAAGCCCACCGGCTGTTGCGCGAACGCGCCATGCAGGCCCAGAAGCGCCTGGGCGAGGTGGCGCGCGAAGTCGTTGAGTTCAGTCAATGGCTGGGTCCGGGCTGAGCGTTAATAAGTTCTGGATATATGGATTCAATAAATCAAAAGTTGTGGGGATGAAACCCCATCCCTATGATCGACTGACATTTTCCGGGCCAGCCCGGAGCGGGTTTATTCCATGAAGCTCTTTCCCCTGTTCGCCGATCTGAACGGCCGCCCCGCGCTGGTCGTGGGCGGCGGCGCCGTTGCCGAACGCAAGACGCTGGCGCTGCTCGAAGCGGGCGCCGCCGTGACCGTGGGCGCGCCCGAGCTGACGCCCGCCCTGGCCGCACTGGCCGCCGACGGCCGCATCCGTCACCATCCGGGCCGGTTCGACCCCGCCTGGCTGGACGCCGTCTGGCTGGTCGTGGCCGCCACCGACGACACCGGCGTCAACCGCGAGGTGTCCGAGGCCGCCGAGGCCCGCCGCCTGTTCTGCAATGTGGTGGACGATCCGGCGCTGTCCTCGTTCCAGGTGCCGTCCATCGTGGACCGCTCGCCGGTGATCGTGGCGATCTCGTCCTCGGGCGTGGCCCCGGTGCTGGCCCGCCGCCTGCGCGAACGCATCGAATCGCTGTTCGACCACACCCTGGGCCAGCTGGCCGGACTGGCCGAGCGCTACCGTCAGCGCATCCGCGCCGGCCACCCCGACCTGGGCGCCCGGCGCCGCTTCTACGACTGGCTGCTGGACGGCCCCGTGGCCGGACTGTTGCGCCAGCAGCGCCCGGACCAGGCCGAGGCCGCGCTGGCCGCCGCCCTGGACCAGCCCCTGCGTCCCGCCGAGGGCAGCGTGGTGCTGGTGGGCGCCGGACCGGGAGACCCGGGCCTCTTGACGCTCAAGGCGCTGCGGGCGCTGAACGAGGCCGACGTGATCCTGTACGACCGCCTGGTCAGCGACGACATCATGGCCCTGGCACGGCGCGACGCGCAGCGCGTGTCGGTGGGCAAGCAGCCCGGCGAAGACCATCATGCCACCCAGGCCCGCATCCACGCGCTGCTGGTCGAGCATGCGCGAGCCGGACGCCGCGTGGTGCGGCTCAAGGGCGGCGACGCCTTCATCTTCGGACGGGGCGGCGAGGAACTGGAATATCTGCGCGAGCACGGCGTGCGCTATGAAGTGGTGCCCGGCATCACGGCGGCGCTGGCCTGCGCCGCCTACGCCGGCATTCCGCTGACGCACCGCGAGCACGCACAGTCGGTGCGGCTGGTGACAGCCCACTGCCGCGACGACGAAGACAACCTGGATTGGCCCGCGCTGGCCCGCGAGAAGCAGACGCTGGCGTTCTACATGGGCGTGGGCCAGCTGGACGCGCTCAGCCGCCGGCTGATCTCGCACGGCCGCGCGCCGGACACGCCGTTCGCGCTGATCGAGAACGGCAGCCGCCCGGAACAGCGCGTGCTGTCCGGCGGCTTGAAGGATCTGCCCGAACTGGCGCGGGCGCACGACATCAGCTCTCCCGCCCTGCTCATCGTGGGCGAGGTGGCGGGACTGGCGTCCCGCCTGCAATGGTTCGGCAGCCACATCGATGGCGGCCATGGCGGCGGCCAGCCGCAGCGCCTGGCCGCCTGAGGCCGCCGCGCTGGAAGCGCGCGGCGCTTCCGGCGGCCAATTGCCGTCAGTCGGTCTTCTGGGTCGTGCCGAAGATGCGGTCGCCAGCGTCGCCCAGGCCCGGCACGATGTAGCCGTGCTCGTTCAGGTGGTCGTCGATGGACGCCGTGTAGATGTGCACGTCCGGGTGCTTGGCCAGCACGGCGTCGATGCCCACCGGCGCGGCCACCAGCACCAGCGCGCGGATTTCCTTGCAGCCCGCCTTCTTCAGCAGGTCGATGGCGGCGACCATGGAGCCGCCGGTGGCCAGCATGGGATCGACGATCAGCGCCAGGCGCTGGTCCAGCTCGCCGACCAGGCGTTCCAGGTAGGTATGGGCTTCCAGCGTTTCCTCGTTGCGGGCCACGCCCACCACGCTGACCTTGGCGCCGGGGATCAGGCTCAGCACGCCGTCCAGCATGCCGATGCCGGCGCGCAGGATGGGCACCACGGTGACTTTCTTGCCGGCGATCTTCTCGACCTGGACCTGGCCACACCAGCCCTCGACGGTGGCGGGCGCCAGCGGCAGGTCCTTGGACGCCTCGTAGGTGAGCAAGGCGCCCACTTCCTGCGACAGTTCACGGAAGCTCTTGGTGCTGAGGTCGGCGCGGCGCATGATCCCGAGCTTGTGGCGGATCAGCGGGTGACGGATTTCGTGCACGGGCATGTGCGTAAATCTCCAGATTATTGAGAGTCGGGGTTGTTCGCCTCAGGCGCGGCGGCGGGCGACGCGGCGCTTGTGCGCCGTCGGCCTCGGATACCGCGCCAGAGAATCGTAATCGGTTTGCGGGATTTTTTATCGCCGCACCGCCCAGGGTGGAAAAGACCGCCCCGGCGGAGCCGGCATGGACCATGCTCTATTGTTCGGCCAGCCAGGCGATGAGCGCGTCGTCGAAGGCGCGCACCGAGCCGGCCTGCTCGTGGTTGACCATGCTGACCAGCACGTAGCGCTTGCCGCTGGCGCCCAGCACGTAACCGGCGATGGAACGAACGTCACGCAGCGAGCCGGTCTTCAGGTGGGCCATGCCCTGGGTGCCGTCGCCCTTGAGGCGGCGGCGCACGGTGCCGTCCACGCCGGCGATGGCGAGGGACGAAATGTACTCCGGCATGACCGGCGAATTCCAGGCCACGGTCAGCATGGACGCCAGGCTGTCGGCGGACACGCGCGCCTCGCGCGACAGGCCGGCGCCGTTGTCGATGACCAGTTCCGGCATATCCAGGCCCTGGCGCGCCAGCAGGCTCTTGGCCACGGCCTCGCTGCTGGCCACGGTGGCCGGCTTGCGGCCGCGCTCGGCGCCCAGCGTCAACAGCAGCGTGCGCGCCATGACGTTGTTGCTGCGCTTGTTGATCTGGCGGATGACCTCGGCCAGCGTGGGCGAGTCGTGAGAGGCCAGCACCACGGCGTCGCCCGGCACCATGCCCGTGCGGACCTGGCCCTTGAAGGTGCCGCCCAGTTCGCGCCACAGCATGCGGAACACCTCGGTGGCGTAGTCGGGCTGCGACAGCGCCAGGCGGTACAGGCTGAACTCGCCGCAGGAACCCGCCACCTTGCCGCTGACGCGCAGGGTCACGCCCTGCTGGGTGATGAGTGGCTCGGTCGAGACCACGGGCGCGCCGGGACAGCGCGCCTCGGTCCATTCCACCTTGCCCTCGATTTTCAGGCCGGGCAGCGGCGGATCGATCAGCGGCACCCACTTGTGGGCTGCGGCGTCGGGCAGGAACATCAGACGCACGGCGCCGAATCCCACCATGAGCGCGTCCGGGCTGGCGTTGTAGGCGCGGTCGGGCGCGCCGTCGAAGGCGCCGGGATCGGTGCCCACCTGACCGAAGATGCTGCGGTCGATCACCAGATCGTTGATCTGCTTGACGCCGCGCAGGCGCAGCTCGCGCAGCAGCACCCAGAGATCCTGCATCAGGAACTGCGGATCGCCGCCGGCGCGCAGGTACAGCGGGCCGGACAGCGCGCCCTTGGCGTCGGGCCGGGCGCCCGGCTCGGTCATGAATTCGGTGCGCCAGACGTAGTTGGGCCCCAGCTCGGACAAGGCCGCCCAGGTGGTCACCAGCTTCATGACCGAGGCCGGATTGCGCGCTTCCTTGGCGTTGAGCGCCACCAGGCGCGGGCCGCCCACCTCCTGCACCACCAGGGACAGGGCGCTGTCCGGCAGCTTGGTTTCCTTCCAGGCCTTGACCACGGCCGGCGGCAGGCCGGGCACCTGGGCGCAGGCCACGCCGCCGGCCAGGGCCAGCAGTCCGCCCGCCAGCCACCGCCTGAACCGGCCCGTTCCCGCCACCGCCCTGTTGTATCCCGTCATGCCCCGACCACCTGAATGCTTATCCGGCAAAACCGAGAGCATACAAAACCTGGAGCGCTTGCGGGCGCAGGGCGGGGCATGCAAGCGCCCGGCCGGCCCTGGAATCGGCCCGCCGGCTGGTCGCCGGCCGCCCTCCTTCCTCTACTCCACCCGCCACTTGCCGCCCGCAACCGTCGCCATGACCAGAGCGCGCTCGTCCAGGCCGTTGTGGTCGGCCGGGCTCATATTGACCACGCCGGTGGCCGTGGGCAGGTTTTTCACATTTTCCAGCGCGTCGCGCAGCGCCGCGCGGAATTCGGGCGTGCCCGGCTTGGCCGCCTTCAGCGCCACGGGCACGGCCTGTTGCAGCAACAGCCCCACGTCCCAGGTGTAAGCGGCGAACAGGGACACGCTGCCCGCGCCATGAACGGCCTCGTACTTGGCGGCGAAGGACTGGGCGCTGGCCTTGACCGGATGGCTGTCGGGCAGCAGGCCGGCCACCATCACCGGCCCCACCGGCACCCAGGCGCCTTCGCAGGCCGCGCCGCATACGCGCAGGAAGTCGTTGTTGGCCACGCCGTGGTTGAAATAGATCTTGCCCTGGTAGCCGCGCTCGCGCAGCGCCCGGGCCGGCATCGCGGCCGGCGTGCCGGACGCCCCCACCACCACCGCGTCCGGCGCCGCCCCAACCAGCTTGAGGGTCTGCGCCACGGCCGAGGTGTCCGTGGGCGCGAAGCTCTCCTTGCCCACCAGCTCGATGCCGTGCTTCTTGGCCGCCTTCTCGACTTCCACCCAGAAAGTCTCGCCCAGCGCATTGTTGAAGCCGATGAACGCCAGTTTCTTCACGCCCTGGGCGGCGGCATGGCGCGCGATGCCCTCGGCCATCAGCGAATCGGAATGCGGCGTCTTGAACACCCAGCGCCGCTTGTCGTCCATCGGCTCAATCAACCGGGCCGAGGACGCCAGCGTGATCACCGGGGTGGCGCCCGCGGCCACCGTGTCCAGCATCGCCATCGTATTGGGCGTGGTGCTGGAGCCGATGATCAGGTCGACCTTGTTCTCGGAGATCAGCTTGTGCGAATTGCTGACGGCGCGGGTCGGATCCGAGGCGTCGTCCAGCACCACGTATTCGACCTTCGCTCCGCCGATCTCGGCGGGCAACAGGCTCACGGTGTTGCGTTCGGGAATGCCCAGCGAGGCCTGCGGCCCGGTGGCGGACAAGGTGGCGCCGATCTTCACTTGCGCCTGCACGGGCGCGGCGCCCCCGGCAAGCAGGCCGGCCGTCAGCGCGAGCATCAGGGCGGCGTTCAGGGTGCAACGTGGGCTCATACGCGATCTCCTTTGGGGTCGGGGGCCTTGTTTTCGGGATGTGCCGGCCCCCTGCGGCGGGTAAGGGTTCAGGCGGGCACGCCTCCGTGCGTCGAGAACGCGCCGTTGCAGAACACCAGCGCGCCGGCCTCGTCGTCGTACAGGTGCAGGCGCAGGACCTCGCCGATCAGGATGGCGTGGTCGCCGGCGTCCAGCACCTGGCGGGTGGCGCATTCGAAGCGCGCCACGCAGTCGTCGAATACCGGCAGGCCGTCATGGGCCGGATACCAGTCCAGCCCGGCGTAGCGGTCCTCGGCCGTCTGCGCGAACGCCCGCGCCAGATGGCGATGGCTGGCGCCCAGCACATGCACCGCGAAGGCCGGCCGGGCGACGAACTCGGCATGCAGCAGGCTGGCGCGGCGCAGGCTCCACAGCACCAGCGGCGGATCCAGCGAGACCGAGGCGAAGGAATTCACGGTCATGCCGATCGGCCCCTGCGCGCCCGCGGCGGTCACCACCGTGACGCCGGTGGCGTAGCGGCCCAGCGCCTGGCGCATGCGGGCCGGGCTCAGATCCAGGCAGTCGCTCATCGGACGCTCCGTGGCTGGCCGCCGGCTCAGGCGGGTTGGGCGACGGCTGACGCCACGCCGGACAGCGGCATGGCCTCTTCCATCAGGCCGCGCATGGAATCGAGCACCAGGTCCTGGGACAGCAGGCCGAAGTTGTGCAGGCTCATGACGTGGTCCAGGCCCATGTCCGCCAGCCGCGCCAGCTTGTCGGCCACCGTGCGCGGCGAACCGAACAGCGACAGGCCGCTGGCGATGATGTCGGCGTAGACCTGCTTGCGCGCGTACAAGCGCGTATCCACGTACAGATCGAAGGCGCTGGCGGCGCGCTCGCGCGCCAGCGCGTCGGTCTGGGCGACATGGGTATGCAGCGCCACCGCCGCCATGCCGGACGCGTCCTCGATGCCCGCCTCGGCCAGCCCGCGCCGGTAGTCCTGCATCATCAGGCCGATTTCCTCGAAGCTGTCCACCGCCGCGTAGGGCACGAACAGCATGCGGCGCCCCTGGCGGCCCACGTGATAGGCGGCCTCGCGGCGCAGGATGGCCACGTAGACCGGCACCGGCTGCTGCACCGGCTGCACATTGATCTGCACGCCGCGGATGGTGTTGTGGCGGCTTTCGTGCGTGACGCGCTCGCCGGCCAGCAGGCGCTCGACCAGCATCAGGTTCTCGTCGAAGCGCTCGCGCTTGATGGCGGGATCGACGTCGTAGCCCTCGAATTCATGCTTCAGATAGCCCGAGCCCACGCCCAGCGACAGCCTTCCTTGCGAAAGCTGGTCCACCAGGGCATAGTTTTCCGCCACCGTCAGCGGGTTGTGGAAGGTCAGGATGGAAATCGCCGTGCCCAGGCGCAGCCGGCGCGTCTGCTGCGACAGCGCCGCCAGGAACACGGCCGGATTGGGCACGGCGCCATATTCATGGAAGTGGTGCTCGGCCACCCAGAACGTGTCGTAGCCCAGGCGCTCGGCCTGGCGCGCCTGTTCCAGCACCTGGCCGTAGAGCTGCCCCAGGCTGCGCGGCGCCGAGGGGTAATGGTCCTGGACCGAGAAAATGGACATCTTCATGTTTGTCTCCGGATTGTCCGCCGTGACCGGCTGATGTATTTTTTAGTGATACGCGTATTCTAATAAGAGACATCCACATGTCAACAGACAGCAGCACCGGCATCCAGTCCGCGGAAATCGCGCTGGACGTCCTGACCCGCCTGGCCGAGCTGGGCGGCGCGCAATCCGTGTCCGAACTGGGCCGCAGCCTGGACATGCCGCGCGCCAAGGTCCATCGCTACCTGGTCTCGCTGGAACGGCGCGGCTATGTCGAACAGGACCCCGCCAGCGCCCGCTACCGCCTGGGCCCGCAGGCGCTGCACACCGGGCTGGCCGCCCTGGCCGAGGTCGATTTCGTCAAGCTGGCGGCGGACGGCCTGGACGCGCTGAGCGGCGCCATCGGCCAGACCGTGTTCATCTCCATCTGGGGCCAGCACGGCCCCACCATCGTGCAGTGGCGCGACGCGCGCCTGCCCGTGACCGTGAACGTGCGGGTCGGCTCGGTGCTGCCCCTGCTCAACAGCGCCACCGGCCGGGTCTATGCCGCCTGGCTGCCCGAGGACCTGGCCCTGCCCCGCGCCCTGGCCGAGTGGGACGCGCAGCTGCGCCAGGGCGCCGACGCATCCTGGCTGCTGGACGCGGCCAAGCCGCCGGCCGATCCCGCCGCGGCGCTGCGCGCGCACTGGCACGCCACGCGCGAACGCGGCTACGCCACGGTCAGCGGCCATCTGCTGCACGGCATCGATTCGGTCAGCGTGCCGGTACGCGACGCCCAGGGCGGCCTGGCGGGCGCGCTCACCAGCCTGGGGCTGCACGGCGGCTTCGACCTGTCGCCCGACGGCGCCCCGGTGCGCGGGCTGCTGGCCGCCGCCGCCGACTGCTCGCGCCGGCTGGGCTGGCAGGCCTGACGGACGGGCCTGACCGGCGCCCACGACCGGCACGCCTGACAGGCGGCCCGGCAGCGGGCGCAGCCCGCCGGCCGGCCTGCCTTTACAATAGCGAGTTGCCTCAGGCCTGCCCGGTACGACCCGGCCGGCCTTCCCGGCCGATTCCATGACGAACGGCCCCGCCGGCGGCCCGCGCCGCCCGGCCTCTCCTGCCAGATGCCCGCGTGACCCGATCTCTCACCGTTTCCGACTTCGACTACGAGCTGCCGCCCGAGCTCATCGCCCAGACGCCCGCCGCCGAACGCACCGGCAGCCGGCTGCTGCACCTGGATGGCGCCAGCCAGCTGCATGACCGGCGCTTCGCCGACCTGGCCGGCCTGCTGCGGCCTGGCGACCTGCTGGTCTTCAACGACACCCGCGTCATCAAGGCCCGGCTGAACGGCCACAAGACCACCGGCGGCAAGGTCGAGGTGCTGGTCGAGCGCATCACCGAGCCCGACCGCGCCCTGGCCCACGTGCGCGCCAGCAAATCGCCCGGCCCCGGCATGGGACTGCGCCTGGCCGACGCCTTCGACGCCGTGGTGCTGGGCCGCGAGGGCGAGCTGTTCGACATCCGCTTTTCCGGTCCGGTGCTGGACCTGCTGGACGCCCACGGCGCCACGCCGCTGCCGCCCTACATCACGCACGAGGCCGACGCCGGCGACGACGCCCGCTACCAGACGGTGTACGCGCGCGAACCGGGCGCCGTCGCGGCGCCCACCGCCGGCCTGCACTTCGACCAGGCCACGCTGGGCCAGCTGGACGCCCTGGGCGTGGAACGCGCCTTCGTCACGCTGCATGTGGGCGCGGGCACCTTCCAGCCGGTGCGGGTCGACAGGCTGGAAGACCACATCATGCACGCCGAATGGTTCACCGTGCCGCAGGCCACCGTGGACGCCATCGCCGCCGCTCGCGCGCGCGGCGGCCGCGTGATCGCCGTCGGCACCACCAGCGTGCGCGCCCTGGAATCGGCCGCCGCGCAGACCGCCGCCACGGCGGCCCCCGGCATGCCGCTGGCCGCCGCCCAGGGCGACACGCGCCTGTTCATCACGCCGGGTTACCAGTACCGCGTGGTCGACGCCCTGGTCACCAACTTCCACCTGCCCCAGTCGACCCTGCTGATGCTGGTGTCGGCGCTGGCCGGCGTTGAGCCGATCCGCCGCGCCTACGCCCACGCGGTGGCCCAGCGCTACCGCTTCTTCAGCTACGGCGACGCCATGTTCATCGAATCCCCAGCACAACAACCATGACCGGACTGAACTTCGAACTGCTCGCCACCGACGGCGGCGCCCGCCGCGGCCGCATCACGCTGAACCACGGCGTGGTCGAGACGCCCATCTTCATGCCCGTGGGCACCTACGGCAGCGTCAAAGCCATGCTGCCGCACGAGCTCAAGGAAATCGGCTCGCAGATCGTGCTGGGCAACACCTTCCACCTGTGGCTGCGCCCGGGCACGGAAGTCATGGAAAAGCATGGCGGCCTGCACGGCTTCATGCAGTGGGACAAACCCATCCTCACCGACTCGGGCGGCTTCCAGGTGTTCAGCCTGCAAGGCATGCGCAAGATCACCGAGGAAGGCGTCAAGTTCGCCTCGCCGATCGATGGCGCGCGCCTGTTCCTGACGCCCGAGGAATCGATGCGCATCCAGCGCTCGCTGAACTCGGACATCGTGATGGTGTTCGACGAATGCACGCCCTACGAGATCGACGGCCGTCCGGCCACGGTCGAGGAAGCGGCCCGCTCGATGCGTATGTCGCTGCGCTGGGCGCGGCGCTCGCGCGACGAGTTCGACCGCCTGGGCAATCCCAACGCGCTGTTCGGCATCGTTCAGGGCGGCATGTACGAATCGCTGCGCGACGAGTCGCTGGCCGGGCTGCAGGATATTGGTTTCCACGGCTACGCCATCGGCGGCCTGTCGGTGGGCGAGCCCAAGGAAGACATGATGCGCATCCTGGCGCACGTCACGCCCAAGCTGCCGGCGCAGGCGCCGCGCTACCTGATGGGCGTGGGCACGCCGGAAGACCTGGTCGAGGGCGTGTCGCGGGGCGTGGACATGTTCGACTGCGTCATGCCGACGCGCAATGCGCGCAACGGCTGGCTGTTCACCCGTTTCGGCGACGTCAAGATCCGCAACGCCAAGCACCGCGACGACACCCGTCCGCTGGACCCCAGCTGCGCCTGCCACACCTGCTCGAATTTCTCGCGCGCCTACCTGCATCATCTTCAGCGCGCCAACGAGATCACCGGCGCGCGCCTGAATACGCTGCACAACCTGCACTTCTATTTGACTATCATGAAGGAAATGCGCGAGGCGATCGCCGAAGGCCGCTTCGACGCCTGGCGCGCCCAGTTCGCCGCCGACCGCGCCCGCGGCGTGGACTAGCGTCCGCCCAAGCCGCAGGCCGCCTCTCATGGAAAACCCGGAATCCCGCCCTGCCCGGCGGGCCGGGGGCAGCCTGCGACACGGGAGCGCGCGCAGAACCTAGATACAATAGTCGGCTTGCCCTGTCCAAGGCTCGCGCGGGGACAGCGCATGCGGCGCAGCCTCGAAGCGCGCCGGCAACCAAGAACTCAACAAACCCTAAAGACCAAACACGCAGGAGAATTCCATGTCCGCTATCGATACCGCCAGCCTCGTCATGGCCCAGGCCGCAGCGCCCGAGGGCGGCGCGCTCATGGGCATGCTGCCCATCATTCTGATGTTCGTGATCCTCTATTTCCTGATGATCCGTCCCCAGATGAAGCGCCAGAAAGAGCACCGCAATCTGATCGCCGCCCTGGCCAAGGGCGACGAAGTCGTCACCGCCGGCGGCATGCTGGGCAAGGTCACCAAGGTCAACGACAGCTACGTCACCGTCGAAGTCTCGGAACTGGCCGAAAAGCCCGTCGAAGTCATCATGCAGAAGTCGTCGGTCTCGGCCGTGCTGCCCAAGGGAACCATCAAGGCCCTGTAAGAGTCACATGGTGCTGCGCCGGGCCGGCAGGTCCGGCCGCCACGCCAGACTCCGCCCGGCGCCCGCGCCGGGCGGACCCTTTCACCCTGACATGAAGTAGCCGGCAATGAACCGCTATCCCCTCTGGAAATACATAACGGTCCTGGTGGCGGTCGTCATAGGCCTGCTGTATACGCTTCCCAATTTCTACGGCGAATCGCCTGCCGTCCAGGTTTCCAGCGCCAAGGCCACCGTCAAGGTCGAGCCCGCCATGCTGAGCCGGGTCGAGCAGATCCTGACCGACGCCAAGATCCCCAACGAAGGGGTCTATTTCGAACAGAACGGCACGCTCGGCACCGTGCGCGCCCGCTTCACCTCGACCGACCTGCAGTTGCAGGCGCGCGACCTGATCGACAAATCCCTGAACACCGTCTCCGGCGACCCGCAGTACACCGTGGCGCTGAACCTGCTGCCCGCCTCGCCGCCCTGGATGCGCGCGCTGGGCTGGTTCGCCCCCAAGCCCATGTACCTGGGCCTGGACCTGCGCGGCGGCGTGCACTTCCTGCTGCAGGTGGACATGCAGGGCGCCCTGACCGCCCGCTATGACTCGCTGGCCGCCGACGTGCGCTCCGTGCTGCGCGACCAGAAGGTCAACGTGGCCGGCGTGGAACGCTCCGGCATGGGCGTGGCCGCCACCTTCAACGACACGCAGGACCGCGACCGCGCCATCTCAACGCTGCGCAGCCGCCTGCCCGACCTGGAATTCACCGAGCGCGAGGAAAACGGCAAGCAGCTGCTGATCGGCGCCCTGAACCCGGCCGCCGTCACCCGCGTGCAGGATTCCGCGCTCAAGCAGAACATCAACACCCTGCACAACCGCATCAACGAGCTGGGCGTGGCCGAACCGGTCATCCAGCAGCAGGGCAACGACCGCATCGTGGTGCAGCTGCCCGGCGTGCAGGACGTGGCCAAGGCCAAGGAACTGCTGGGCCGCACCGCCACCCTCGAAATCCGCATGGTCGACGATTCCCCCGCCGCGCAGGCCGCGCTGCTGGGCGGTTCCGTGCCGTTCGGCCTGGAACGCTACAACGACCGCGACGGCCGTGGCATCCTGGTCCGCCGTCAGGTCATCCTGACCGGCGAGAACCTGCAGGACGCCCAGCCGGGCCGCGACTCGCAGACCCAGCAGGCCGCCGTGCACCTGACGCTGGACGCCAAGGGCGCCCGCATCTTCCGCGATGTCACCCGCGACAACGTCAACAAGCGCATGGCCATCCTGCTGTTCGAGAACGGCAAGGGCGAAGTGGTCACCGCGCCGGTCATCCGTGGCGAGATCGCCGGCGGCCAGGTACAGATCTCGGGCAGCATGTCGTCCGAGGAAGCAGCCGACACCGCCCTGCTGCTGCGCGCAGGCGCGCTGGCCGCGCCGATGTCCATCATCGAGGAACGCACCATCGGCCCGAGCCTGGGCGCCGACAACATCGCCAAGGGCTTCTACTCGACGCTGTACGGCTTCCTGGCGATCGCCGCGTTCATCATCCTGTACTACCACCTGTTCGGCGTGTTCTCGACCATCGGCCTGACGTTCAACGTGCTGCTGCTGCTGGCCCTCTTGTCCATGCTGCAGGCCACGCTGACCCTGCCGGGCATCGCGGCCATCGCGCTGACGCTGGGCATGGCGATCGACTCGAACGTGCTGATCAACGAGCGCATACGGGAAGAGCTGCGCGCCGGCGCCAGTCCGCAACAGGCCATCCACCATGGCTTCGAGCGCGCGTGGGGCACCATCCTGGACTCCAACCTGACCACCCTGATCGTGGGCCTGGCGCTGCTGGCCTTCGGCTCGGGTCCGATCCGGGGCTTCGCCGTGGTGCACTGCCTGGGCATCCTGACCTCGATGTTCTCGTCGGTCGTGGGCGTGCGCGCGCTGGCCAACCTCTGGTACGGCCGCAAGAAGAAGCTCACCTCGATCTCCATCGGCGAGGTCTGGAAACCCAAGACGAACTGAACAGCGCGGGCGGCCCCGACCACCCGCCACAGATAGAGCCCAAGGCCAACCATGGAATTTTTCCGGATCCACCGCACCATCCCGTTCATGCGCCACGCGCTGGTGCTGAACGTCATCAGCCTCGTCACCTTCGTGGCGGCTGTCTTCTTCATCCTCACGCGCGGCTTCCACCTGTCGATCGAATTCACCGGCGGCACGGTCATGGAAGTCAGCTACGCCCAGACCGCGCAGCTGGAAAGCGTGCGCGGCGTCGTCTCCAAGCTCGGCTACACCGACTTCCAGGTGCAGAACTTCGGCACCTCGCACGACGTGATGATCCGCCTGCCCCTGCAGGAAGGCCAGACCTCGGCCACGCAGAGCGAAACCGTCATGTCCGCGCTCAAGGCGGCCGACGCCGGCGTCGAGCTGCGCCGGGTCGAGTTCGTCGGCCCGCAGGTCGGCCAGGAACTGCTGCACAACGGCCTCATGGCCCTGCTGGTCGTGGTGCTGGGCATCGTGATCTACCTGGGCTTCCGCTTCGAATGGAAGTTCGCCGTCGCCGGCGTGATCGCCAACCTGCACGACGTGGTGATCATCCTGGGCTTCTTCGCCTTCTTCCAGTGGGAATTCTCGCTCTCGGTGCTGGCCGGCGTGCTGGCGGTGCTGGGCTACTCGGTGAACGAATCCGTGGTCATCATGGACCGGATCCGCGAGAACTTCCGCAAGTACCGCAAGGCGGACGTGCACGAAGTCATCAACAGCGCCATCACCCAGACCATCTCGCGGACCATCATCACCCACGGTTCCACGCAGATGATGGTGCTGGCCATGCTGTTCTTCGGCGGCCCCACCCTGCACTACTTCGCCATGGCCCTGACCATCGGCATCTGGTTCGGCATCTACTCGTCGGTGTTCGTCGCCGCCGCGCTGGCCATGTGGATGGGCGTCAAGCGCGAAGACCTGGTCAAGCCGGTCAAGAAGGAAGGCGAGGAAGGCGAAGTCGCCTGATCGCGCCGTCCGTCCGCATAAGAACCCGCCCTCGTGGCGGGTTTTTTTTAGAGCTCCGCCACGTCACGCAGCCGGACACCGTCCAACTTCGCCGCAACCAGGGCATCGGACATCACCCGGTCGCAGACAGGAGAAGCCCCCAAGCGCTCCTGGCGAAAGATGTGGGCATTTGCCACGGCGTCTGCCTTGAAGATCAGACTCGCTCCACCCACCACGCTGTACAGCTTGACGTCCTGGCCAGTCTGGTGATCGTGGTCAAGCTTGATCTTCACCCGCGATCGGGCTTCGTCCAGGGCATTCAGCGTGCGCAGCACATTGCAGAGGTAGTAACGGGGACCGGGGGAGCCGTCGGCAAGGGTGAAGTCGCATGAGACGAATGCGAATGCTTCGGGGTCTACACGCAGGAATACCTGTCTGACTGCCTCGGAGACAACCCAGATGCCCGCCAGCACTTCAAAATCGCGCGGCAGCCCCCCTTTCTCCGGCATGTGCACCAGATGTGGCCGCTCGGGGTACTGATCGGATTCGCCAGTCGGTCGCTCGACAATATTCATGCCCGGGTGGATCAGTGCGTCTTCGTTCGCAAACTCCAGCCCTGAAACCTCGCCATTGCCCCTGAGGCCTGGATCAACGAGAAAGAACCTGCCCTTGTAGGACTCGGTCCCAGCTGAAACGGGAATGCCGGCCTGCTCGTTCATGGGTTTCCAACATGGATACGGAGTGAAAAGGTTCCCGTGGGTGGGCTGATCGTAGCAGGGCTACATCATCTGGAGTGATCCCCGCATTTTAAGACGGGAGCCCTGCGGCAAGACGGGCGAGCGCGCGGCGAGACTCTTTGAGCGCCCCACCGACACGCCAGGGAAGATGGCAACTGAAGCACGGCGCCTGCATGGCAAGAGCGCCATGAGCAGGCTGCGCCTGTCCCTTCGGCTTGTACGGATAGCCCGGCCGCCAATACAGGGAATACCTTGCGATATCGAAATTCTTCCTCTTGATTTCTATATCTGAACAGGTATATTGATGGAAATTGACCTACCCAAACCGCTGTACTGGACAGGAAGCGCCAAGAAGGATTTCAAGGCATTCCCGCTTGCAGTCCAAAGGAACATGGGCGTGTGGCTCTACGTCGTGCAGCTGGGCCGCATGCCCTACGCCGCCAAACCGTGGAAAGGGTTGGGGCCGGGCGTCCACGAACTCGTGGACGACCACCTCGGCAACGCGTATCGCGCCGTCTATGTGGTGCGCCTGGGCGATGCCGTGCATGTGCTGCACGCGTTCCGAAGCAGTCCAAGACAGGTACTGCCACGCCCAAGCCCGAGATCGCGCTGATCGAAAGGCGCCTGAAGCAGGTCCTGGCCTCGTATACATCCAACCGGAGCAAACCATGACATCCCATACCGGCACCGCCAACGTCCTGTTCGACCTGGGATTCGAAGACGCGGCCGACCTGAGCGCCAAGGTCCAGCTGGCGGTCAAGATCAACGACCTGATCGACCGGCGCGGCCTGACCCAGGTGGAAACGTCCGCCTTGACCGGCATGTCCCAGCCCAAGGTCTCGCAGATCCGCCGCTACAAGCTGCTGAACATCTCGCTGGAACGGCTCATGCTGGCCCTGGTTGCCCTGGACCAGCGCGTGGAAATCCGGGTCCGCCACGCACGCCGCTCCGACCCTGCCGGAATCTGCGTCATCGCCTGACGGGCGCTTGCGCCGCCACTGTACCGCCGCGCGCCGCCCCGCTGTACCGGGCCGAACCCCGCCCGCATTCGCTACCATAGCCCCCATGAAACTCGTCATCGATCACATCGTCGTCGCCGCCCCGGACCTGGACAGCGGCGCCCGCCATGTCGCCAGCCTGCTGGGCGTGGAGCCCGCGCGCGGCGGCGCGCATCCCCGCATGGGCACGCACAACCGGGTGCTGGGCATGGCGGGCGGCATGTACCTGGAAGTCATCGCCATCGATCCCGATGCCGCCCCGCCGGAGCGACCGCGCTGGTTCGGCCTGGACGAGCCGGCCATGCGCGAACGGCTGCGCGGCGGTCCGTTCCTGGCGCACTGGGCGGCGCGCGTCGCGCTGCCGGACGACCTGAGTGCGTGGCAGGCCCGTCACCCCGAGCGCATCGCGCCCGCCATTCCCATGACCCGCGGCGAATTGCGCTGGCGCCTCACCGTGCCGGACGACGGCAGCCTGCCCGCCTGGCGCGAGGCGGGCCAGAGCGCCGGCGACGGCCTGCTGCCCACGCTGATCCAGTGGGACGTGCCGGCCCATCCCGGCGTCAGCCTGCCGGACAGCGGCCTGACGCTGCTGCGCCTGAGCGGCAGCCACCCGCGCGCGGCGCTGCTGCGCCAAGGGCTGGACTGGCTGGGCGCGGACGGCCTGATCGACATCGAGCAGGCCGACGGCCCGCCGCGCCTGAGCGCGAGCTTCACCACCGCCAGCGGCGCAAGAACGCTGGCCTGAGGCGGCCCGCGCGCGGCCCCGCAGGGCTGCCCGCCAGCCGGCCCGGCCCCATCACAAACCGAGGAGCCCCCATGACTCATACCCGCAAGCGGTTCGACGAAGACCCCTACCTGGCCCGCTGCGACGCCACCGTGATCGCCATCCACCCGGAAGGCATCGAGCTTGACGAGACGGTCTGCTATGCGCGCAGCGGCGGACAGGCCGGCGACACCGGCCTGGTGACGCTATCTGACGGCCGCACGCTGGCCTTGACGGACACCGTCTACGCCGACGACCGCCGGCGCATCCTGCACGTACTGGAAGAGGGCCCAACGCCTCGGGTCGGCGACCGCGTCGCCGTGGAGCTGGACTGGCCACGCCGGCATCGACTGATGCGCCTGCACACCTGTCTGCACCTGCTGGGCGCGCTGGTGCCGGCGCCCGTGACCGGCTGCAGCATTTCCCCCGATTCGGCGCGCATCGATTTCGACCTGCCGGAGTCCACGCTCGACAAGGACGATCTGACCGCCCGCCTGAACGCGCTGATCGAGGCCGGCACGCCCGTCACCGTCAACAGCATCTCGCCCGAGGAACTGGCGGCGCAGCCCGACCTGGTGCGCACCATCGGCGCGGCGCCGCCCGCCGCCGAACGCATCCGCATCATCGAGATCCCGGGCGTGGACCGCCAGCCCTGTGGCGGCACCCATGTCGCCAACACCGGCGAGATCGGCCCGGTGGCGGTGGTCAAGATCGAAAAGAAGAGCCGCAGCAACCGGCGCGTGGCGATCCAGTTCCGCTGACGCGCCCGCCCGCTGCCACGCGCTCATCCAGCCCGCGACGGCGGGCTGGGTCAGGCGGTTCAGCCGCGCCGCCACCACCGCCACGGCATGCGCAGCGGCCATTGGTACTTGCTGCCCAGCACGCGCGGCGCCAGCCAGTGCGCCACGGCGAAGGCGATGCCGGCGGCGGTCATCACGTCGGACAGGTAGTGGTCCAGGTTGACCAGGCGGCTGACGGCGACCAGCGCGGCCAGCGACAGGAAGGCCCAGCGCCAGCGCGGCGCCAGGATGCCCAGCACCACGGCCACGGAAAACGCCGCGTAGGTGTGGCTGGACGGAAAGGAATTGAACAGCTGCGCGCGCGAGAAGGCCTCGCCCATGCCGTAAATGCCCTTCTCGAAATACAGCTCGGGCCAGGCGCGCGCCACGCCGCGCTTCAGCAGCAACACCACCAGGCCGCCCACGGCCATGGTGGACAGCAGCAGCAGGCTGCCGCGCGTCATGCTCTCGTAGCGCATGCGCAGCGGATTGGGCCAGCCGCGAGCGGCGCCCAGCAGTCCGACGATATAGAACGCCAGGCCAACAACCACATACTTGCCGCTGTCGCCCAGGTAGCCGATCCAGGCAAAGGCCGTGTCGACGCCAGGACTCACATGCCCGCGCAGCCAGGTGGCCAGCGGCAGATCGAGCCACAGCGCGCTGGCGCCCGCCAACAGGGCCAGGACCACGCCCGCCGCCAGCCAGCGAGGCGACGAAAACGGGCTGCGCATCGAATCGTATGCCGTTTGCCGCGCGGCGGCGGAAACGGCGGCGGGCGGCGGTAGCGGATTGGAAGTCATGCGCGCCCTGCTGAAACGAGAAACATTATTGGAATGGCCGTTTTTGGAGAGCGCCTATCGTAACGGCGGCGGGCCGCGGCTCCAAGAAGCAATTGGGCGCAAGAGGTAAAATTCCCGGTTTCTCCCACAGCAGCCCCCGGGATCTACACCCGTCACGGCGACCATCATGCAAGAAACCACCCTCAAGCGCGCGGACGCCGCGCACGACGGCGCCAATGCCGCCATCCCGCCCGCCCCCGTTGCCGGCGCTCCCCGCAAGCTCTATATCCGCACTTTCGGCTGCCAGATGAACGAGTACGACTCGGACAAGATGGCCGACGTGCTGCGCGGCGACCAGGAACTGGAACTGACGGAAAATCCGGAAGAAGCCGACGTCATCCTGTTCAACACCTGTTCGGTGCGCGAGAAGGCCCAGGAAAAGGTCTTTTCCGACCTGGGCCGCGTGCAGCACCTGAAGAAGCTCAACCCCAATCTGGTGATCGGCGTGGGCGGCTGCGTGGCCAGCCAGGAAGGCGAGGCCATCGTCAAACGCGCGCCTTACGTGGACGTGGTGTTCGGCCCGCAGACGCTGCACCGCCTGCCCGACCTGATCGAGCGCCGCCGCGCCGAGGGCCGCTCGCAGGTGGACATCAGCTTCCCGGAAATCGAGAAATTCGACGCCATGCCGCCGCCGCGCGTGGACGGCGCCACCGCCTTCGTCTCCATCATGGAAGGCTGTAGCAAGTATTGCAGCTTCTGCGTGGTGCCCTACACGCGCGGCGAGGAAGTCTCGCGCCCGTTCGACGACGTGCTGATGGAAGTGGCCGACCTGGCCGACCAGGGCGTCAAGGAAGTGACGCTGCTGGGCCAGAACGTCAACGCCTACCGCGGCGCCATGGGCGACAGCGGCGAGATCGCCGACTTCGCCATGCTGCTGGAGTACGTCCACGAGATCCCCGGCATCGAGCGCATCCGCTACACCACCTCGCACCCCAAGGAAATGACCCAGCGCATGATGGACGCCTACGCGCGCCTGCCCAAGCTGGTGTCCTTCCTGCACCTGCCGGTGCAGGCCGGCAGCGACCGCGTGCTGGCCGCCATGAAGCGCGGCTACACCACGCTGGAGTTCAAGTCCGTGGTGCGCCGCCTGCGCGCCGCCCGGCCGAACCTGACGCTGTCGTCCGACTTCATCGTCGGCTTCCCCGGCGAGACCGAGGAAGACTTCGAAAAGACCATGAAGCTGATCGAGGACGTGGGCTTCGACACGTCCTTCTCCTTTGTCTACTCGCGCCGTCCCGGCACGCCGGCGGCCGACCTGAGCGACGACACGCCGCAGGACGTCAAGCTGCGCAGGCTGCAGCGCCTGCAGGCGCTGATCAACGAGCAGGCCGCCGCCATCGCCCGCGGCATGATCGGCACGCGCCAGCGCCTGCTGGTGGAAGGCCCGTCGCGGCGCGATCCCAACGAACTCATGGGCCGCACCGAGAACAACCGCATCGTCAATTTCGCCGCGCCCGCGCGGCTCATCGGCCAGATGGTCGACGTCATCATCACCGACGCGCACACCAATTCGCTGCGCGCCCGGGTCGCCGACGTGGACCGCGACGCCCAAGGGACCGAATGACCCAAGCCCGCTCACGCGCCCGGCGCAGCATGCCCACCGTCGTCAACCTGGACGGCGACAACACCCACCTGGCCAATCTCTGCGGCCCCCTGGACGAAAACCTGAGGCAGCTGGCCGACGGCATGAGCGTCAAGCTCTCGCGCCGGGGCAGCCGCGTCACCATCGAGGGCGAAGCCGCCGAGCTGGCCGGCCGCGTCCTGCGCCGCTTCCACGAACAGGCCGTGCACCGCGCCCTGACGGTGGACGACATCCAGCTGGGCCTGGTGGAAATCGGCGTCGGCCGCCAGGACGAGAAGCTGCGCGAGGAACCGGCGCAGGAGGCCGCCGAGCTGCCATCGCTGGACGATGAAAGCGACGGCATCGCGCTACGCACCCGCCGCAGCGACCTGCGCCCGCGCACCGCGCGCCAGCGCGACTACCTGAACAACATCCTCAAGCACGACATCACCTTCGGCGTGGGCCCGGCCGGCACCGGCAAGACCTGGCTGGCCGTGGCCTGCGCCATCGACGCCATGGAGCGTGACACGGTGCAGCGGCTGGTGCTGACCCGCCCCGCCGTCGAGGCTGGCGAGCGCCTGGGCTTCCTGCCCGGCGACCTGGCCCAGAAGGTGGATCCGTACCTGCGCCCGCTGTACGACGCGCTCTACGACCTGATGGGCTTCGACAAGGTGCAGCGCCTGTTCGAGAAGCAGACCATCGAGATCGCGCCGCTGGCCTACATGCGCGGCCGCACGCTGAACCACGCCTTCATCATCCTGGACGAGGCCCAGAACACCACGCCCGAGCAGATGAAGATGTTCCTGACACGCATCGGCTTCGGCAGCAAGGCGGTCATCACCGGCGATCCGTCGCAGGTCGACCTGCCGCGCGGCCAGGACAGCGGCCTGGCCCACGCGGTCAAGGTACTGCACGACGTGCAGGGCATCGCCACCACCCGCTTCACCAGCCGCGACGTCGTGCGCCACCCGCTGGTGGCCCGCATCGTGGACGCCTACGACCGTGCCGCAGAACATGACGCCTGACCTGTCCCTTTCCGTCCAGTACGCGGCCGACGAGCCGCGCCTGCCGCGCTGGCGCCTGCGCCGCTGGGCCGAGCGCGCGCTGGCGGCGGCTGCCGAAGACGGCCTGGTCGACTTCAGCGCCGCCGAACTGAGCCTGCGCCTGGTCGGCGCGGCCGAAGGCAAGCGCCTGAACCGCGATTTCCGTGGCCGCGACTACGCCACCAACGTGCTGACCTTCGAATACGGGGTCGACCCGCTGGGCGTGGCCCGGGGCGATATCGTGATCTGCGTGCCGGTGCTGGCGCGCGAGGCGCGCGAGCAGCGCAAGGACTTCCTGCACCACGCCGCCCACCTGACCCTGCACGGCGTGCTGCACGCGCTCGGCTACGACCACGTCAAGGCCCGCGACGCCAAGCGCATGGAAGCGCTGGAAACCGCCACGCTGGCGGGCATGGGCATCATGGATCCCTACCAGGCGGACTGACGCCCGCCCCGCCCGTCGCCCGCACCGCCTACCGCCCGCGCCGGATCCTCCCGGCCGGGCGTCTACGGGTCAACCCTGAAATATCGCTGCAAATAAACGCTGACACGGCGCAGATGACGTGGATTCGCCCCATTTTGGGCCGCGCCGTTACAAGTTGGCATCGACTTTCGGTTATGCTGGGCCTTCCCTAACTTGTCCATCCCGGACGATGTCTGACCCTTATCCTGCTCCCGACGCGACGCCTGCTCGCACCGCAAAACCCGCAACCAAATCCCTGATGGACCGCCTGCTTTCCCTCGTGCGCCGAGAGCCCGAGGACCGCGAAGGCATCAAGGCCGTCCTGGAAGCCGCCCACGAACGCGCCCTGCTGGACGCCGAGTCGTACCAGATGATCCGGGGCGCGCTGGCCGTGTCCGAGGGCATCGTGGCCGACATCATGGTGCCGCGCTCGCGCATGGACCTGCTGGACGTCACCCAGCCCATCCCGTACCTGGTCGCCTCGGTCATCGAGACCGCCCACTCGCGCTTTCCCGTCTACGAAGGCGACCGCGACAACATCATCGGCATCCTGCTGGCCAAGGACCTGCTGCGCTGCATGCTGGAACCCGGCATCGAGGTGCGCTCGCTGGTCCGCCCGGCGGTCTTCATTCCCGAATCCAAGCGCCTGAACGTGCTGCTGCGTGAATTCCGCGTCAGCCGCAACCACCAGGCCATCGTCATCGACGAACACGGCGGCATCTCCGGCCTGGTCACCATGGAAGACGTGCTGGAGCAGATCGTCGGCGACATCGAGGACGAATTCGACGAGACCGAGGAAGATTCCATCTTCCCCGAGGGCGAGAACCAGTGGCGCGTGCGCGCGGCCACCGAGATCTCGCACTTCAACGACGTGTTCGGCAGCAAGCTGCCGGACGACGAATACGACAGCGTCGGCGGCTGGATGGGCGGCCGCCTGGGCCGCATCCCGCGCCGCGGCGACCACGCCGAAATCGACGGACTGCGCATCGAGGTCGCCCGCGGCGATGCCCGCCGCGCCCTCTGGCTGCGCGTGCGACGCCTGGCCGGGTCTCCCTCCTCCGCCAATCCCGCCGACGCATGAGCCCCACCCCGCGCGGCCGACTCCTGCGCGGCGCGGCCGGCCTGACACTGGCCGGCGCGGCGCACGCCCTGACATTCGCTCCCGGCCCGCTGCCCGGTTGGGCCCTGGCCATCACCCAGGTGCTGGCGCTGGCCGTGGCCGCGCGCGTGACGTTGTATGCGCCGTCGGCGCGCCTATCCTGGGCGCGCGGCTGGCTGTTCAGCTTCGCCACCTACGCGCTGGGCCTGTACTGGATCTTCATCAGCCTGCACCGCTACGGCGAACTGGCGGCGCCGCTGGCGGCGGCCGCCGTGCTGCTGCTGTCGGCCTTCCTGGCCATCTTCCCTGCATCGGCCTGCGCGCTGGCGCGCCGCTACGCGCCGCTGGCACCGGACTCGCGGCCCGCCCGCGCGCTGACGGGCGCGCTGACGGGCGCGCTGACCTGGGCCGCCCTGTGGGCCGGCTTCGAATGGGTGCGCGCGGTGCTGTTCACCGGCTTCCCCTGGCTGAATATCGGCTATGCCCATGTAGACAGCCCGCTGGCCGGCTGGGCGCCGCTGCTGGGCGTGCACGGCATGGCCTTCCTGGCGGCCTTCGCCGCGGCGGCCATCGCCACGCTGTGGCAACCCTCGCGCAAGACCCCGCTGGACGGCCGGCGCGCGCTGGCCGCCGGTCTCGCGCTGGCGCTGGCTGCAGCCGGCTGGCTGCTGGCCCGCATCGACTGGTCGCGTCCTTTCGGCGAGCCGCTGAACGTGCGCCTGATCCAGGGCAACATCGAACAGTCTCAGAAATTCGATCCCGCGCTGCTGGACCAGAGCCTGCGCCGCCATCTGGAACTGGCGGCGCTGCCGCCCATGCCGGGCGAACCGGCGCCGCAGCTGACCATCCTGCCCGAAACCGTGATGCCGGTGTTCCAGAACCAGCTCGACCCGCGCGTCTGGGAAGCCTGGCGCGCCATCGCCGCGCGGCAGAACAGCGTCATCGCCATGGGCTCGCCGCTGCTGGACGTAGTGGGTGGACGCGAACGCTACACCAACAGCGTGATCGGCTTCGACGGCGCCACGCCGGTCGAGCAGTTGCTCGCCGGCTCGACCGCCATGCGCTACGACAAGCGCCACCTGGTGCCCTGGGGTGAATACGTGCCACCGGGCTTCCACTGGTTCGTCGACATGCTCAACATCCCGCTGGGCGACTTCGACCGTGGCGCTGAGCGGCAGACGCCCTTCGCCGTGGGCGGCCAGCACGTGGCCTTCAACATCTGCTACGAAGACCTGTTCGGTCCGGACCTGCTGCCGGCGTTGCAGTCCGGCCCGCAGGGCGAACCCGGCGCGACCATCCTGGTGAACGTCAGCAACCTGGGCTGGTTCGGCGATTCCTGGGCGCTGCGCCAGCATCTGCAGATCGGCCGGCTGCGCACCATCGAGACGGCGCGCCCCATGCTGACCGCCACCAACACCGGCATCACCGCCGCGATCGACGCCAAGGGCCATGTCGCCGCGCAACTGGCACCGATGCAGCCGGGCGTGCTGCCCGTCAGCGTGCAGGGCATGGCCGGCCTCACGCCCTACGCCCGCTTCGGCGACAAGCTCGCGCTGGCGTTGGTGGGCGTGGTGCTGATTGGCGCGCTGGGCGCGACGCGCAAGCGCGGCTGAAGCCGCGCCCGGTTCGCCGTTCCGCATTCGTCGTCGCAAAAGCCTGCCCGGATCCTGCTTCGCAGGATCCGGGACCTTTCCAGCGT